>JACPDI010000055.1 GCA_016184105.1 Acidobacteriota bacterium | reverse complement strand
TGCCTGACTGCGAGACCCACAAGTCGAGCAGAGACGAAAGTCGGTCATAGTGATCCGGTGGTTTCCATGTGGAAGGGCCATCGCTCAACTGATAAAAGGTACGCCGGGGATAACAGGCTGATCCTTGCCAAGAGTTCACATCGACGCAAGGGTTTGGCACCTCGATGTCGGCTCATCACATCCTGGAGCTGTAGCAGGTTCCAAGGGTCCGGCTGTTCGCCGGTTAAAGCGGTACGTGAGCTGGGTTTAGAACGTCGCGAGACAGTTCGGTCCCTATCTGTCATGGGCGCAGGAGATTTGAGTGGGGCTGACCTTAGTACGAGAGGACCGGGTTGGACGCACCTCTAGTGTACCGGTTGTCACGCCAGTGGCAGCGCCGGGTAGCTACGTGCGGAAGGGAGAAACGCTGAAAGCATCTAAGCGTGAAACCCTCCACAAGATGAGATCTCCCAGGCCGCAAGGCCTCTGAAGGCTCCTGGAAGATGACCAGGTAATAGGTCGGGTGTGTAAGGCCAGTAATGGCTTGAGCTAACCGATACTAATCAGCCGTGAGGCTTGACCATTGATTCTTCGCATTGCGAAAGAGTGGTTCGGTAAGAACTACCGTTTGCAGGGTATTCAGTTGTCAGGCTCTTCGACCTCGGTCGAAGAGCCGGCGCGCAGTTGGCGTATGTTCGACTTCGCGTTCTTTTATCTTTGAAAAGTTTCCCGGTGACCATAGGAGAGGGGTCACACCCGTTCCCATTCCGAACACGGAAGTTAAGCCCTCTACCGCCGATGGTACTGCGTGGGTAACTGCGTGGGAGAGTAGGTCGTTGCCGGGAGTATTCTTCGAGGCCGCCCATCTGACGATGTGGCGGCCTTTTTTATTTGAGGAGAGGAGTTCGCCAGGCTTCGCGAGGTCGGGCGCCGCTTCACTGAAGACCCCGCGGGAATTGTACGTCGGGTCGGAGCGCGCAGCGCCAGGGATTCGAACGCGGTGAGAAACGGCGCGCTCGCGGCGGCGTGCTTTGGGCTGACGCGGCCGCGAGCGAGAACGGGAGGGCGACGGCGTGGCCGGCAGGCCGCGCCATCGTGTGCGTCCCTCCGTGAAGCTAGTCGCTGCTGATCTCCACGCGCTCGGGCAGATCGCTGCTCCAGATCGTATAGTCGATCAGCCACGCGTTCTGCGCGCGGTTGAACCGCCAGATGAACAGGTACTTCCCCCGGTCGCGGGTTTCCGGCCCGGATGGAGGGCGGCGCGTCAGCGAGAAGGTCCCGCTCTCGAACGCGAGTTGACCGTGACCGCCAACGTCCTTGGACTCGAGGGAGAGTTCGCCGGCCCCCTCGTCGAACATCCCCTTGTAGAAATCGCCGACGGCGTCGCGGCCGCGAAGCGTCGGCGCGTTCGGCGGCATGAACGCTGTCTCTCCCGAGTAAATGGAGAGCAGCTTCCGCATATCCTTCGCGTTGAACGCCTGGGCGAATTCCTGGGTGCGCTGCCGGATCCGCGCCGCGTCCTGCTGTCCGAATGGGGTTTCGGCCGACTGCGAGCACGCCGCCCCGAGGGCGGCGGCCAGTACGGCCACAAGCACGATCCTTCGCATGGCGTTCTCCTTGGGTGTTCGCAGGATGGGGCGAAGCATATTACGGAGCGCCCCGCCGTGGCCAGACCATCACTCGCTATGTCGCAACGAGGCGCCGAGGAGCCACCCGCCGGCCGCGAGTGCCGCCATCATCAGCACGGAACCAGCCAGGTGCGCGGCATCGGCGAGCGCGCGGTCGTGGTGGAGCCACCCCAGCGACGCGAGGATCGCCTCCCAGTCGTGCCCTTCGACCTCGGCGCCCGTCGCGCCGCCAAGCAGCGTCAGCTGCAGCGCGCGCGCGTCGCCGATGTACGGCGCCAGGTCGACGAGGTTCTGCCCGGCCCACCAGGCCGCCACCGCCGCGCCAAAGCGGTCGCCGGCGCCGCGATAGAGCGCGACGGCGCAGGCCGCCGGGACGAGCACCTGGAGCAGCGAGCCTCCCAGCGCGGTCATGAAGTGCCCGAACGGCGACAAGACGACGTGGCCGGCCTCGTGGAAGACAAGATTGACGAGATGCAGGAAGGATCCGGCGGTCACCTCGGGCGATCGCGATCCGGCAAACGTCACGGTCCAATAGAGCAGGAGCATCAGCAGGAAGGCGCGGGCGGCACGCGCCGCGCTGCCGCCCGAACGCGGGTCAGCCGGCAATCACCGCCTCGTCACCGTCATGGTCTGATCGATCGTCATGACCGGCCAGCCCGTCTTCCCGGCGGCTGTGGGCGTGGCGGTGATGGTGAAGGCCGTCGAGCCGTCCACCGTCGCCGTGTAGGTGTAGCCGCGGCGCTCGGATCCGCCCGTCAGCAGCCCCTCCTGCTTCAGCTGCTCGAGGGTGGCGTACGCGCCGCGCGTCGCGAGGTACTGGCGCTCGGCCTGCGCGATCGTCAGCAGATCGCCCTGCACGCCGACGAGATCGATCTGCTGTTGCGGCGGCACGCCCGTGGCGCCCTGGCGCGCGAGCTGATTCTGGTAGACGACATACGCGATGCCGGCGGCGATCACCAGGCCGACAATCGTTGCCACGGCGCGCACAGAGCCTCCTCGTTCATGCGATGCGGGCGGCAAGCCGCTCCAGCTCGCGATGGCTGTCGATCACCAGCTGCTGGAGCGGGCACTCGGCGCGGAAGACATGCCGCCAGCCGGTGATGACGCCGTCACACCACATCAGCGCGACGTCCACGTAATCCCCCCGGCGGCAGAACATCCAGCGGTAGTCTCCTCCCTGCTCGTGCCAGAAGCACTCGCCGAGGCCGGCGTCGCACGCGTCCTGGAGCGCCGCAAGGAACTCGGTCGCCGCTTCCGACGCGAGCGCGGACGTGGCGGTGGCCGTGACGGGCCCGTCGGTCGCGTTGCAGATCAGCCTGGAGGAATCGAGGTCGAACGACAGATGCATCGGACATCTCCGAGATCCGTCCCCCCCTCACTATAACGCCTTTCGGGCCGCATCCAGCTCGCGCCGCTTGTCGGCATCGAGCTGGGGACGTGCTACCATGTGCGCCTTCGAACAACCCGCGCACAGGAGGAAGCATGAGCAGGATGAACATGACACGCGCCGTGCTGGGGGGATTGGTCGCGGGCCTCGTGATCAACATCGGGGAATCGGTCCTGAACCTTGTCGTGATCGAGTCGCAGGTCAACGCGCAGTTCGCGCGGCTGCAACTTCCGCCGATGACCGGCGGGGTCATCGCCGTGTTCGTGGCGTTGTGCTTCCTGCTGGGGATCGCGACGATCTGGACCTACGCGGCGATTCGTCCGCGATTCGGCGCCGGGCCGAAGACGGCGATCGTGGCGGCGGCCCTGATCTGGTTCACGGCGTACGTGTTCCCGGGCGTCAGCCAGGTGGCGATGGGCCTGTTCCCGGCGCAGGTGACGGCGGTCGCCCTCCTGTGGGGCGCGATGGAACTTGCGATTGCCGCTGTGGCGGGCGCCTCCATCTATCAGGAACCCGCGGCGTACGGCCGGGCGGCGGGCATCTAGGCGTGGAGGAAGGTCGGCTCCTCATCGGGTTCCTGTGGTTCGTGGCCTTCCTCTTTTCCACGACCGTCCACGAGGCGATGCACGCGTTTGCCGCCTGCCGAGGGGGCGATCCGACGGCGTATCACGGCGGCCAGGTTTCACTCTCGCCGCTGCCGCACATCCGCAGGGAGCCCATCGGCATGCTGGTGGTGCCGCTGCTGACCGCGCTGACGCAGGGATGGGCGATTGGCTGGGCGAGCACGCCGTACAACCCGCGCTGGGCGGCGGCCTATCCGAAGCGCGAGGCGCTCATGGCCGCCGCCGGGCCCGCAGGCAATCTCCTCCTCGCGGCGATTGCGCTCCTGGCGCTCAGAGCGGGCCTCGCTGCCGGCTGGTTCACCGCGCCGCCATCGCTCAACTTCGAGGGCGTTGTCGCCGGCCCCGGCGGCGCGCCGTCGTTGGCGGGCGTGCTGCTCTCGATCCTCCTGATGCTCAACGTTCTCCTGGCGGCGTTCAACCTGATTCCGCTGCCGCCGCTGGACGGCGCGTCGGTGATCGGCATCGTGCTCCCGCCGGACCTGTCGCGCCGCATGCGCGAGCTCGGCGGAAGCCCGATGTTCCAGCTCGCGGGCCTCGTGGTTGCGTGGCGGATCTTTCCGGCGCTCGTCGGTCCCCTGTTCGGCGTCGTGATCAAGCTGGTCCACCCCGCGCTCAGTTATTCGTAAGCCGGGGCTGTCGCGTCCGACGCCGCGGGTCATTCCGCCTCGAAGTACCCGCTCTCGCGGTTCTTCCGCACGGTGTTCCATTCGAAGTACTTGCCGTTCATCGCCACGTAGATGCCCGGTGGCAGCACCTGCACGAACGACAGCGCGCTCCCGAGGTTGAACAGGCCGTCCGACGAGCCGAAGGCGTAGGGCACCATCGCGCCGGTCAGCACGACGGTCTTTCCCTCGATCCGCGCCTGCGCCAGCGTGCGGGCGGTTTCCGCCATCGTGTCGGTTCCGTGCGTGATGACGATCTGGCGCTCGGGGGCTTTACGGCACCTCTCGACGAGGCGCGCGCGGTCGGCGTCGGTCATCTCGAGGCTGTCAATCATCATGACCTTCTCGAGCTCGATCTCGACGCGGGAGCGCCCGCGGCGGAGCATCTCCGGCACGTGGGTGGCGCGGAAGAACAGCTCGCCTGTCAGCTCGTTGTATTCCTTGTCGAACGTGCCGCCGGTCACGAGGATCCGAACGCCCATGGGTTCAGCATACGGTACAATCTCGCCCGATGCGTGAGCCGCTCGTCGGGCGTTCGGTGCCGCGCAAGGAAGGGCGCGCCGAGGTCACGGGGCAGGCGCGCTACGTGGACGACATGCGCCTGCCGGGCATGCTCCACGGCGCCACCGTCCGCAGCGCGGTTCCGCGCGGGCGCATCACCGGTATCCATTTCGATCCCGCCATTCCCTGGGGCGAGTTCGTCGTCGCCACCGCCGATGACGTGCCCGGTACGAACCGGGTGGCGCTCATCGAGGACGACCAGCCGTTTCTGGCGAGAGACGTCGTCAACCACGCCGAGGAGCCGGTCGTGCTCCTCGCGCATCGCGACAGGCAGGTGCTCGAAGAGGCGCGCCGTGCCGTCCGCATCGACGTCGATCCGCTGCCGCCGGTGTTCTCGATAGACGAGGCGCTGAAGGCGGAGACCGTCATCTGGGGCGGCGACAACATCTTCAAGCGCTACCAGGTGACGGTTGGCGACGTGGATGCCGCGTGCCGGTCTGCCGCGCATGTCGTGGAAGGCGAATACGAGACCGGCGCGCAGGAGCAGCTCTACATCGAGCCCAACGGCATGATCGCGGTGGCGAACGCCGATATCGGCGTGACCGTGTGGGGCTCGATGCAGTGCCCCTACTACATCCACCGTGCCCTGATGGAGCTGTTCGCGCTGCCCGCCGATCGCGTGCGGATCGTGCAAATGGAAACGGGTGGCGGTTTCGGCGGCAAGGAGGAATATCCCACGCTCGTGGCCGCGCACGCCGCGCTGCTCGCGTGGAAAGCCGGTCGCCCCGTGAAGCTGATCTACGACCGCGCGGAGGACATGGCCGCGACCACCAAGCGGCACCCCTCGCGCACGCGGCACCGCACGGCGGTTGATGCCGACGGCCGGCTGCTGGCGATGGACATTGACTTCGTCGTGGACGGCGGCGCGTATTGCACGCTCTCGCCCGTCGTGCTCTCGCGCGGGACGATTCACGCGGCCGGGCCGTACTTCTGCCCGAACATCCGGCTTCGCGGGCGCGCGGTGGCCACCACGGCCCCGCCGCACGGCGCCTTTCGGGGGTTCGGCGCGCCGCAAAGCATCTTCGCGCTCGAGCGGCAGATGGATCGGGCCGCGCGCGCGGCAGGCCTCGCGCCGGACGAGTTCCGCCGGCGCAACTTCGTCAAGCCGGGCCAGCGGCTCGCCGTCGGACAGGTCGTGAAAGATCAGATCGATCTCGGACGGCTCCTCGATCGCGCGCTGGAGCTTTCCGACTATCACGCGAAGGTGGAGCGTTACCGCGTTCGCGACGCCGGCGAGCGCCGCGGGATCGGCTTCGCGACCTTCATGCACGGCGCCGGCTTCACAGGGTCGGGCGAGCAGCATCTCGCATCCCGGGTCGCCGTGGAGGCCACGCGCGAGGGGCACGTGCGCGTGCTTGCCTCGAACGTGGAGATGGGGCAGGGCGCCAACACCGTGTTCGCGCAGATCGCCGCCGATGCGCTCGGCGTCGGCCCGGACGACATCGAGGTGGCACAGCCCGACACGCTCGCGGTACCGGACAGCGGGCCGACGGTCGCGTCGCGCACGAGCATGGTGGTGGGCCACCTCATTGAACGCGCGGCGGCGGCGCTGAAGCAGAAGCTGGTGGACGCGCGCATGCTCGATGCCGCGTACCTGCCGCAGGCGTTTCGCGCCGCCTGCCGCCGTTACATCGTGGAGCGCGGCGCGCTGCGTGCCGTCAGCCAGTACACGCCGCCGCCCGGCCTTGCCTGGGACGATGAGACGTACCAGGGGGACGCGTACGGCACGTATGCGTGGGCGGCCTACGTCGCCGATGTGAAGATCGATCTCGTCACCTGCGAAACGCGGGTGATCGACTTTGTCGCCGTCCAGGAAGTCGGCCGCGTGATCAATCCGACGCTGGCCACCGGCCAGATCGAGGGAGGCGTCGCGCAGGCCATCGGCTACGCGCTGTACGAGCGGGTCGTGTGGCGCGAAGGGCGGATGGCGAACGCCCAGATGACGAACTACATCATGCCGACCTCGATGGACCTGCCGCCGATCCGGGTCTTCTTCGAGGAGATCCCCTACGCCCACGGCCCGGGCGGGGCAAAAGGCATCGGCGAGCTGCCCATGGACGGCGCCGCGCCGGCAATCGTCAACGCGATCGAGCAGGCGCTTGGCGTCAGCCTCACGCGCCTGCCGGTGACGCCCGAGGTGCTGATGGACACCGTCGGGAGAATGCATGCCTGAACGGACGATTGCGTTCCGCGTGAACGGCGAGCCGGTCGGCGTCGAGGCGCATCCGATGACGCGGCTGCTCGACGTGCTGCGCGAGCACCTGCATCTGACCGGCACGAAGGAGGGCTGCGGCGAGGGAGAGTGCGGCGCGTGCGCGGTCCTGATGAACGGCGCGCTCGTGAACAGCTGCCTCGTGCCCGCCATCCAGGCGGCCGGCACGAGCATCGTCACGATCGAAGCGTTGGCAGGGGCCGGCGAACTGGACGCGGTGCAGCGCGCCTTCATCGATGAAGGCGGAGCGCAGTGCGGCATCTGCACTCCCGGCATGGTGCTCGCCGCGCGCGCGCTGCTGGAGCGGTATCCGCATCCGACAGACGAGCAAATCCGCGAAGGACTTGCGGGCAATCTCTGCCGCTGCACCGGGTACATGCGGATCTTCGCGGCCGTGAAGGCGGCGGCCGTGCGATGAGAGCGTTTCTGCCTGCGTACGACATGCGCCAGGCCGGGAGCCTGGACGAGGCGCTGGCGCTCGTCGGGTCCGAACCCGGATGGAGACCGTTCGCCGGAGGCACCGATCTGATGGTGCTGCTCGAATCCGGCGCGCTTCCACGCGGGCGGTACGTGAGCGTGTGGGGCATTCCCGAACTGTCGGGAATTCAGGCGAGCCCGACGCATATCTCGATCGGTGCGCTCGCGACGTACGCGCAGATCAGGGGCGAAGGGGTCGTCGCGCGCGAGTTCCCGCTGCTCGTGCGCGCGGCAGCCGAGACCGGCGGGATCGCCATACAGAATCGCGGCACGCTCGGAGGCAACATCGCCAACGCGTCGCCCGCCGCCGACTCCCCCCCGGCCCTGCTCGTGTACGACGCGCAGCTGGAACTGGTCTCGGCCCGCGGGGTGCGTCGCGTCCCGTACGATCGGTTTCACCGCGCCTACAAAGAGATGGATCTCGCCCGCGACGAGCTGATCGCGCGCATCGTGCTGCCGCGCGGCCGTTCGGGCTGGCGCGAGTGCTTTCGAAAAGTGGGCACGCGCGACGCGCAGGCGATCTCGAAGGTCTGCTTCGCAGCCGCGATACGCCTCGAAGGGAAGACCGTGCGTGACGTGCGCGTCGCGTGCGGAAGCGTGGCGCCGGTGCCGCTGCGCTGCGTGCGAACCGAAGCGTCGCTCCGCGGCCACGCGCTCGACGCCGGGATCATCGCGGAGGCGCGGCGCGCCCTGGAGGCCGAGATCGCGCCGATTGACGATCTCCGGTCGACGGCTGAGTATCGACGGCGGGTCGCCGGAAACCTGCTGGAGTGGTTTCTCCGTTCGTGAACCCGTGCGCCCGCCTGTCCTCAGGGGCCTTGCGCGCCGGCTTGAGCAGCAGATCCTGGAAGTCGAAGCTGAAATCCGTCGCCGGCGACACCGCGCGCATCTTCACCTGGTCAATCGAGCCGTCGGGATGGAGCGCAAAGGTCACGTAGGCGTCCGCCCGCAGCTCCCGGTCGCGCCAGCGGACGACGAACGAGTCGTGTTGGAAGTGCTCGAGATCGCCGACGAGCGACGGCGTTTTGGTGAACCGCAGCGCGAGCCTCGCGCCTTCCATCGAGATGGTCACGTCGCCGTACCACTGATCGGTGTACGTGCCCGCGTACCCCGCAAGCGGCAGCGAGGGCGCCGCTGACCCGTCGCGGGCCGCGACGGCTTGTTTCTCGACGGCGGCAATCCGGGCCTCCCCACGCGCGCGCACCGCCGTGTATGCGGCGAGCCAGTCCGTGTCGGCGCCCGCGTCGAGCGGGGGTGCCGTCAACAGCCGATCGAGCACCCAGAACGTGATGGCGCTGAAGGCCTCGCCGGACTCCTGGTTGGTCAGCACGGCGACGCCGATCTGCTCGTCGGGGAGCGTCGTGACCTTCGAGACGTACCCAGGCAGGCCCCCCGTGTGGGTCAGGATCCTGCGACCGCGGTAATCCCGTGTCTCGAGGCCGAGCGCGTAGCCGCGGAACCCCGAATTTAGCGCCGCAAGTTCGGCGGGTGGTTCCGGATTCGGCATCGGCGTCACCAGCGTGGTGAGTTGGCGCCATGTCCGCTCCGAGAACAGCCGCGAGCCGTCCGGCAGCCGGCCGCGAGCGATGAGCACGTTCATCCACTTCGCCATATCCGCCGCCGAGGCGTTAATTCCACCCGCGGGGTTCGTGTTGTCGCTGGTGAACGCGGCCACGGCCCGCACGACGCCGTCGACGCGCGCGTGCGTGGTTGCGACGTTGCCGCCGGCCGTGGCGGCGGAGTGGCGCACGTTGCTGCGGGTCATGCCGGCCTTCGAGAGGATCCGCGACTGCACGAACTCTTCCCAGGTCTGGCCGCTCACGGCCTCGACGACCTCGCCCGCAACCAGGTAGAGCACGTTGTCGTACGCATACGCGCTGCGAAAGCTCGTCGCGAGTGGAATGAAACGCAGGCGCCGCGCGACCTCATGGCGGCTGTAGGTGGACTCCGGCCACCAGAGCAGGTCGCCCGCCCCGAGACCGAGCCCGCTGCGGTGCACGAGCAGGTCGCGGACCGTCAGCTCCCGCGTGACGAACGGATCCCACATCTGGAACCAGGGCAGATAGTCGATGACCGGCGCGTCCCACTGCAGCTTGCCCTCTTCGACCAGCAGGCCGAGGGCTGTGGCGGTGAAGACCTTGGTATTCGAGGCAATCCCGAAGAGCGTGTTCGCGTCAACCGGCGCGGGTTCGCCAAGTGTGCGCACGCCGTACCCTTTCGCCACGACCACCTTGCCGTCTTTCACGATCGCCAGGCCGACGCCCGGGACCTCGAAGGTCTTCATCACGCGTTCGACGAATTGATCCAGGCCGTCGAGGGGAGGCTTTTGCCGGGCAGCGGCCGGAGTGGCGAGGGTGCAGAGGCAGAGCAGCAGCGACAGCGCTCCGCCGCGGCGCAGGGATGAAATGCAGGCTCTCATGGGGCGGACGTTACCAGAAACGGCCGCGCCGAGCCACGGCCGTGCTATTCGGCGGCCAGCGGTCGTGACCGCTGGCGCGCGGCATCCACGATCGCGTCGATCAGCGCTGACGGTGCCAGGTCGTCTGGATTGGCCCCCTCGGTATCAATCCGGTAAGCCCGCACGATGTTCACGAGGTGCCAGGCAGACAGCGCGGCGAGCTGCCGGCGCAGGAGCGCTTCGCCCTTCTGGTAGACGGAAAACGGATTGAGGACCGCATCGGCCGCGGGCGGTGCCGGCAGTGGCTCCGGCGCCGGCGCCTCGAACGATGATCGACGCGGCGGGGGCGGTTGCCGCAGTGTCAGCGGATGCAGCGCGCGGCGCAACGCGCCTTCGAGATACACCGGGCTCAAGCCGGTGGCCCAGTACTCGGTATCAGTGCGGTTCGGTTGCGTCGTCTCGCGAGGCGAGCGGATGGGCGCCCCGCCCTCCACGGATTCGAACTCGATCCATCCCTGCCACATACCGCTCGATTCCGCCCCGCAGGCGCGCGCCAGGTACAGCTTTCCATCCTCGCCGCGGATCGGATCCGCGAACTCCACAAAGACCTCAGCCAAGTTGTCGATCCTCCACGCCGTATCTGCGGCTGTTCATCTCTTGCAACCTGCCGACCACGTTCCATGAGGTCTGCTGTTTGCATCGCCCGCCGCATGCCCAAGTGCCTGCTCGTGGACGACGATCGCGACGGCCGCGAAGGGTACTCGGAATATCTGCACGCGTTCGGCTTCGAGGTCGAGGCTCACGCGGACGCGGAATCCGCCCTGCGCAGCCTGGTTAGAGTGCGCCCGGACATCATGTTGGTCGATCTGCAGTTGCCCGGCCTGAGCGGGTGGGACCTCATCAAAGCGGTCCGTGGCTTCTCAGCAGAGCTGCCGATCGTGGCGTTCACGGCGTGCGTGTTTCCCGACGATCGGCGGCGTGCTGAAGAGGCGGGGTGCAGTGCATTTCTTACCAAGCCGCTTCCACCTGCTGACGTTCTCGCCGAGCTCAACCGCCTGCTGAAAACGAAACGCGCCGTTCAGCGTGCGACGGCACGGCCGATGCTTGGTCACGGGTCAGGAGGGAAGTGAGATGCTGTGGACGATTCTGGTGATCCTGCTCGTGCTCTGGGCAATCGGGCTGGTCGCCGAAGTAGGCGGTGGGCTCATTCACCTGCTGCTGGTCATTGCAGGTATCGTGTTTCTCGTGCAACTGCTGGCGGGCCGCCGCACCGTGGTCTGACACTCCTCGAGCATATGGCGACACGCGCGCCTGCGGCGAGGCGCCGTGTCGCCGACGGTCAGAATGGAACGAGCACTCCCGCCGCGACGCCCAGCGCCTGGATGTCCGGGTTCCGGCCGCGTCCTTCCAGGCTGTTGTTCGACAGGTGCAGCCACGTGGCGGCGATCGAGGCGTGCACGCCGGCCCGCACCGGGGCTGATGCCGTCAGCCCGGCCCTGAACAAGTAGTTGAACCGGGTTCCGCGAGGCGGCGTGGCGATCTCCGATCGAGCCATGCCCACGTCCAGGTCCAGCGAGAGGGTTCGTCGAGCACGGCCGTAGAACTTCCACTTCACGCCCCCGAGCCAGCCCACCGCGAACGAGTCCACGCCGCGCTGTGACACGTACGCGGTGATCAGCTCGCCGCCCGCCGAGAGGCGGCTACCGATCTCGTGGCGCAGGCCTCCGGACACCAGATATATCTCCTCGCGGGATGCGTTGTAGTTCCAGGCTTCGACGAGCGTCGCCGCAGAAAGCGTGAGCAACCAGGCGCCTTCTTGGAACGGTGCGCCATCCGCGGTCGCGGCGCCCTGTGCGCGAAGGGTCTGCGCCGGTATGATCGTCGCGGCAAGCATGAGCGCGACGGTCCGGCGGGCGGTTGTCATCGGCGCCTTATCCTATCGCTTCCTGACCGGCGCGGTCGCCGCCGACGCCCAGGAGCGCGTCCGGCTGGAGGGCTCGGCGCTGTTGTACGGTGACAACACCGAGTTCCGCGCCTTTCGCGACGGCGCGACGCTCTTCGGTGCGGCGATCCGGCTGTTCGGCGCGGTGGAGTTGAACGAGCACGTGACGGTGCGGCTCGGTGCGGCCGGCAACCACAGGTTCGGCGCCGAGGAGGACTTCGAGTTCATCTCACCCCTCGTGGCTCTCGTCGTCAGGCGCGGGGCCTCGACGTTCGTCTTCGGCACGCTCGACACGACCGACCTTCGCGCTCCCGCGGGACCGGATCGCGGCGGGCCGCATGCTCTTCTGCCGCCGCTGCAGCGCGAGACGCTCTCCTACGATCGGCCGTACGAGGCGGGCCTCCAGTGGCGGTTCGATTCTCCTCGGGCCAAACACGAAGCCTGGATCAACTGGCAACAGGTGAACACCCCGGCTCACCGCGAGCGGTTCGACGCCGGCATTTCAGCTGACTGGCGGGCGAGCCGCCGGATCGCGCTGCTGTTCCAGGGCCATGTCGTGCACCACGGCGGGCAGTTGTTCCAGTCCGGGGCCGTTTCGGACAGCTACGCGCTGGCGCCAGGGGTGGCACTCCGCGGGTCGCACGGACGATTGGCGCACGTCGCCGTCGAAGCCTTCGCCGTGGCGTCGCGCTTCGTCCCCGACCGTGCCGTGCCGGACCGGTCGCGGAGCGGGCTCGGGGTGTTCGCCCGCGCGGAAGCGTCAACAGCGAACTGGCGAGGGCACGCGATCGTGTGGCGGGGGAACGACTACCTGAAGGAAGAAGGGGACGCCAATTATCTCAACCTGCGGATGGACGGGCGGCGCTATCGCGGCGTGCGCGACTACAGCGAGGCCGGCCTCGCGCGCTGGTTCCGACCCGCGAAGGGGCTGACCGTGGAAGTGTCCGCGCGCTTCTACCGCATCGAGCCGCACAACTACGAATATTCCTACCGCGTGCTCGCCCTCACCAGTGTTGGCTGGCTGATTCGATAGACGCCGCTGGCTCTGACGGCGCCCTACACCCCGCGCAGGCGCGCCGCGGCGGCCGCCAGCGTCTCGTCCTTCTTGGCGAAGCAGAACCTCACCACGCGCGGCGCTTTCTGGCGATACAGGAACGGCGTCAACGGGATGGACGCGACGCCGTGCTCCTTCGTCAGCCGCACGGCGAACGCCTGGTCGTCTTCGTCGCTGAGCGCGGAGTAGTCCATCAACTGGAAGTAGCTGCCGTGGCACGGCAGCGGCTTGAAGCGCGAGCCTTCCATCAACGCCAGGAACCGATCCCGCTTCGCCTGGTAGAACGGCGCGAGCGCGGCAAGCGCATCGGCCCGCGTGAACTCCGCGAGCGCGTGCTGCACCGGAGTGTTCGTGGCGAAGGTGACGAACTGGTGTACCTTGCGGAACTCGGCGGTGAGCGGCGCCGGCGCCACGCAGTACCCGATCTTCCACCCGGTCGTGTGAAACGTCTTTCCAAATGAGCCGACGACGAAGCTGCGCGAGGCCAGCGCGGGATGCCGCGCCATGCTCTCGTGCGGGAGGCCATCGAAGATGATGTGCTCGTAGACTTCGTCGGCGAGCACCAGAGCGGAAGAGCCTTCGACGATCCGCTCCAGTTCGCGGACGTCCCGCTCGCGCAGCACGGCGCCGGTCGGATTATGCGGTGAGTTGATGATGATCAGGCGCGTCCGGCTGCCGACCGCCGCGCGCACGTCGTCCCAGTCGATGCTGAGATCCGGGAGGCGCATCCTTGCCACGACCGGCGTGCCGCCGTTCAGCTGGATCGCGGGTACGTACGAGTCGTAGCAGGGCTCGATGACCACCACGTCGTCACCCGGTCGCACGCAGGCGGCCACGGCATCGAAGAGCGCCTCGGTGCCGCCGGAGGTGATGGTGATCTCCGTTTCCGGATCGTAACGCGCGCCGTGGAAATGGTGGAACTTGGCCGCAATCGCCTCGCGGAGGGCAAGAACGCCCTGCATCGGCGCGTACTGATTGCGCCCCTCGCGCATGTGTCGCGCCACCGCATCCACCAGCGCGGGATCGCACTCGAAGTCCGGGAACCCCTGCGAGAGATTGATCGCGCCGGCCTCCGCGGCGAGTCGCGACATGACGGTGAAGATCGTCGTGCCGACGTCCGGCAGCTTTGACGTCAGGCTTCGCGCCGCCGCCCCGGCCGTCACGCCGTGTGCGCCCGCAGCTGATGGTTCAACCGATGCAGCTGGCGTCTCGCGACGCGCAGGCGATCCGGATCGTGCGCGGCGATCGCCGCGACGCGCTCCTTCTTCAGCTCCCGCATCCGCGCCTTGATCCCCGCCTTGTCGATGCCGACGACGTCGTGGTGCTCGTGCGTCGGGATCCCGAGCGCCTTGCACAGCGCGGGGAGAAGATGCTCCTTGTTCATCTGGCTTGAGCCCTTGATCGCGTCCTGGTGCTCTTTCGCGATCTCGCGGAGCTCGGCGACGGTCAGGGCCTTCAGCTCGTCGTAGGTCATCGGCATGGCTGTTCTCCCGGGGCCCGCACCGGCCGCCGGCGTGCGGGCAGGCCGCAGATTATAACGCCGCGCGGGAGGCGCGGCGGGCGCCGCACGGCGAGGGTCGGCTACGATGACGGAGATCATGACACTCGAACCGCTCCCGATCGACGCGCACCTGGCCCGCATCGGGTCGGAGGTGGCACGTGCGCGTGCCGCGGTCGTCGTCGCGGCGCCTGGAGCGGGGAAGACGACGCGCGTGCCGGCGTCGCTGCTCGAGGGAGGGCGCGTCATCGTGCTGCAGCCGCGGCGGGTGGCCGCCCGCGCGATCGCGCGCCGCATCGCGGAGGAGCGCGGCTGGCAGGTTGGCGCCGAGGTGGGCTGGCAGGTGCGGTTCGACCGCCGGTTCGGTCGTGAAACACGGCTGCTGGTTGTCACCGAGGGCATCCTCACGGCGCGACTCCAGTCCGACCCGCTGCTCTCCGACTTCACGACGATCGTCATCGACGAGTTCCACGAGCGGAGCGTGCACGCCGACGTGGCGCTCGCGCTCGCCAGGCAGGCGTGGTTCGCGCGGGCGGACCTGCGCATCGTGATCATGTCGGCGACGCTCGACGCGGCGGCCGTCGCGCGGTTCCTGGGCGGCTGCCCGATCATCGACGTGCCCGGCCGGGCGCATCCCGTCACCGTCGAGTACCTCCCGGGCGAACGCCTGGCCGATGCGGCGGCGGGCGCCGCGCGGCGGACCGCGGGAGACGTGCTGTGCTTTCTGCCCGGCGCCCCGGAGATCCACCGTGCGCTCCCGCAGGTGCGCGCCGCCGTCGGCGACGCATTCGAGGTGTTGCCGCTTCACGGGTCGCTGAACGCGGACGAACAAGACCGTGTCTTCGAAGCGCCGCAACGCCGTCGCGTGGTGCTCGCCACCAACATCGCGGAGACGTCGATCACGGTGCCGCGCATCACGGCGGTGGTGGATACCGGGCTTCACAAAGTGGCTCGATACGACGCGGCGCGTGCGCTCGACAGCCTCGACCTGGAGCGCGTGGGGCAGGACTCCGCCGACCAACGCTCCGGACGGGCCGGCCGCGTCGCGCCGGGGCTCGCACTGCGGCTCTGGGACGCTCGCGACCGGCTGCGGGCGCGCCGGGAACCCGAGATCGCCAGGGTCGATCTGTCCGCCGCCGTGCTCGACATCATGGCGTGGGGCGGCCATCCGCTCTCGATGGACTGGTTCGAGCGGCCGGCGAATGGCTCGCTCGAGTCCGCCGTGGAATTGCTCGAACGGCTGCACGCGGCGGCCTGCGGCCGCCTCACCGAGATCGGGCGACAGTTGCAGCGGTTCCCGCTTCATCCAAGGCTCGGCCGCATCCTGGTGGCAGGCGGCGCGGCGTGGGAAGCCGCGGTCGTGTGCGCGGTGATGTCAGAGCGTTCGTTCGTGCCGGAACGCGCGGCGACCACGACGTGCGATCTCCTCGCCGCCGTGGACGGCTTCGACACGTTGCCCCCGCACGTGCGGCAGGTGACGAACCAGATTCATCGCCTCGCGGTGCGGACGCTCGGCGCAGCCGCGCGCGCGCACATCGGCGAGAGCGATCTGCGGCGCGCGATTCTCTCCGGCTATCCCGATCGCGTGGCCTGGCGCCGCGCGCCGGGCGAGGCGCGGCTGCGGCTCGCGACCGGAACCGGTGCAACGCTGGCCGCCCAGAGTGGAGTCATCGAAGGGGAGTTCCTCGTCGCTCTCGACGTCCAGGCCGGCGCGCGCGATCGCGCGCGCGAATCGCCCGTCGAAGCGCGCGTGCGGCTCGCGAGCCGCGTCGAACGGGAGTGGCTCGAGCCGACCGGCGTCAGAGTCGAGCACCGCGTCGAAGAGACGACCGGAACGGTCCGCGCGGTCGAAGTGGAGCGCTACCACGCGCTGGTGCTCGCCGAACGCCCGGCCCGGATCGACCCGGACCAGGCGGCGGCCCTCCTGGCGAAGGCGTACGTCAGCGGCGGCCCGGGCGACCAAGACGCGCAGTTGCTGCGGCGGCTGCGCTTTGCGGGCGAGACCGCCGAATTCGAGGAGCTTGCGAGGGGGGCCGCGCGAAAGGCCCGCCGCCTCGCCGACATCTCCCTTCGGGCGGCGCTGCGGCCGGACGTCGCGTGCGCGCTCGATACGCTCGCGCCCGAGAGACTCCTCCTGCCGAGCGGCCGCACCGCCGCGCTCGACTATCGCGCGGATGGAACGGTGGCGACGTCGGTGAAATTGCAGGAGTTGTTCGGTCTGCAGGACACGCCGCGCGTCGGCGCGCGGCGCGAACCGGTCCTCCTGCTGCTGCTCGCCCCGAACGGCAGGCCGGTCCAGACGACGCGTGACCTGAGGAGCTTCTGGGAGAAGACGTATCCCGAGGTGCGAAAGGAACTACGCGGGCGTTATCCGAAGCACCCGTGGCCGGAGGACCCGCTCAATGCCGCGCCGACGCACAGGGCGGCCGCGCGGCAGAGGCGGGGACACCACTGATCCCTACGGCAACGAAACGAAGTTCCCCAGGAACGATCGCGCGTCAGCCGTGTCGAGCCGATAGGTCACGTTGGTCGCCTTGCACAGCGCGTCGCCCGTGATGGTCGTTCCGGCGATGATGTCCGTCTCGGTGGCTCCAGCGCCCAGGAAGTTCGGGCCGCCGGAGTCCCCGTAACAGGTTCCTCCGTCGTCGGTCGCGGGGTTCTGCGAGAGGCGCAGCCACGCGCCGTTGAGCGCATTGAACGATGAGATCGCGTACTCGCGCGTGTCGTAGTAGGCGATGACCGGTCCACCGGGTTCGTTGACCGGCTCCTGGCCGCCGTAACCGACGGCGGTGAAGCGATCGGCCTGCGTGAGCCCCTCGAGCTGCCCGGCGAAGGGCAGCCGCGCCGGCGTGATGCCGTTCACGGGCTTATCGAACACCACCACCGCCAGGTCGTGTGGGTCGTCCTGTTTCCACGTGTAGCGCGGGTCACCGTAGAACGTGCCCGCGTGCAGCCTGGCGTGCGCCGTGTACTCGGAATCGAAGGTGACCGCTACGCGCGATCGCCCGATGTTGCAGTGCGCCGCCGTGACAAAGACCGTCGGCGATATCAGCGTCCCCGAACAGTACGGGAACGTGCCCGACGTGAACGTGCCGACGAGCGCCCCGACGCTGGGGTGACGGTTGCCATCAGGCAGGCCGTACGTGATCGCGGCGACCGACCCCGCCATGACCGTGGCGACTAGCAGGCCGGCCAGGAAGAGTTTGACAGCTGGCAGTGGCTTCCTCATCGTGCCTCCAGGAGTGCCTATTTTATGCCAGCCGTGGACGGCGGCACGACCGCTTTCAGCCGCATGTACGTTACGAGATTGCCGTAGTGCTCGCTGTTGTGGGTGATGTTGGACACGAGCAGTGCGAACCGCGTGTACTCCGAGTTGAACGCCGGGTAGCGGAACGCCGCGTTCTGATCGGTCAGGATTCCGTAGGCGAGATCGCATACCGCGGCTGACTCGCGAAGCGCCTTCGTCAGCTCGTCCTTGGTCTGCAAACGGTCGAAGCTCGTGTCAGGCCGCGGGCGGCCGATCGTGGGGCCGCACGCCGCGTGATGATTGTCCGCGATGTGAGCCAGGATCTGCGCGAACGTGCGCACGTCTCTCGCGGGCCGGAACCCGTAGTGCTCGGCCGGCATCCTCTCGGCCGACGCGATCACCAGCTCGTTGATGCTGTACCACGCCGCGCGAGCGACGTCGCTGAAGAGCGACGTCCTCGGCGCGTCGACCCGGATCGGCCTGGCGTCCTTCTGCTGCGCGATGGCGGGCACGGCCAAACCGGCCACGGCCGCGCAGAGGCCCGCGATTCCGAACCTGCGCATGGTCCCGACCTCCCGTGCGGCTACTCTTGCGGAAGGCGCGCGCAGCGTCAAGTCTCCTCGCGCGCCTCGCGGACTATACTCGTCTCGGGCCCCGCGGGACCCGGCCGCCCGGTTGAACATGCGTGGAGGACATTCGGCATTGCGGACGACATCATCCGTCGGCACCCCCAAGCACGCGCGCACGAGCGCCCGGGAGCCGTTCCTGCGGTTCGTGGCGGAGCGTTATCCGTACGCACTCGAGGCGGCCGCGGCGGCGTTCGTGGCCGCCGGCGGCGACCGCGCGTCAGCCGCCGCCGAGATTGACGCGCTGCGGCCCGGCGTCGCGCGCGAGCTCAATCGCGAGCTGGCGGCGCTCGAGGTCCGGGCGCGGGAGCTTGGCGACGTCACACCGCGCGTGTCCGCCGCGCGGCGGATCGAGCAGGCCATCGAGGAGATTGTCGAGTCGTGCGACGGCGCGCTGGCGCGCGAGGCGATTCGACGTTCGCTGACCGCCGCCGAGCGTCGCGAGACCCTCCGCGGCATGCTGCTGACCCGTGCCGCCGACAACAGGCTGAAGACGTTGTTTGGCAGCGGGGAAGTGCGGTACGGCGACATCACGTTCCAGGGAAAAGGATTCCGATCGCTTGGCCAGGAGGCCATTTACGCGGCGGCGATCCGGCTGCGCCGCGGCCCCGCCTTCCGTACCGAGAGCGGCTGGCGCGGCGATATCGTCGCGCCCGTCATTCGGGATCTCGGCGTGGCGCTCGCCATGCGTCCGGACGACCCCGCCGGCATGGTGCGCCTCGCGCTCTCGGCGCAGATGGGCAAGGCGGGTCCGCCGATGGACGGCAGGGACTTCCACATCGGGGACTTCAGCGCGGGGGTCCTGCCGGCCACCGCACCCCTCGCGATCGGCAGCCTGACCATTGCGGGCATGGCGCTGGCTTTCGCGCGCGAGGAGTCCCGGCGGGTCGCCGTGTCGTTCATCGGGGAAGGGGGGTCGTCGCTCGGCGAGTGGCACGAGGCCATCAATCTGTGCGCCGCACGGCGGCTGCCGGCCGTGTTCTGCGTGCAGAACAATCAGACCGCGCTCTCGACCCCGGTCCGCGAGCAGTCAGCGGCGCGTGTGTTCGCGGAGAAGGCGGCGGGCTACGGCGTGCCCGGGGTGACGATCGACGGCACGGATCCGGATGCGATCGCCGCCGCCTTCGCGTGGGCCATCGATCGCGCGCGCGAAGGACGCGGCCCATCGCTGATCGAGCTGGTCTGCATGCGCATGTGCGGCCACGCGCATCACGACGACATGCTGTACCTCGGGCGAGAGCCGCAGGTGTCGTGGGAGTATCCCGTGCCGTCCGACCAGGGCTATGCGGACGCCGGGAGCTACGAATACTGGTCGGCGCGCGATCCGATCGTCACCTACGCCGCGCGACTCGAGGCAGAGGGCACGATCGCGCCTGGTGAAGTCGCGGCCTGGAAGGAAGAAGCGGCGGCCCTGGTCGAACGGGAGGCGCGCCTCGTCATCGCCGCGCCGTGGCCGGAGCCGGCGGCCGCCGGCGCGAATGTCTTCGCAGGCGAGCCGCTGCGCCGCCGTGTCGAGGTGCTGGAGCCGGCGTGGCGCGCGCAGGTGGATTACGAGCCGGGCCTGCCGCCGGTCGCGCCGGCACGGCCGTTCGATCGCCACGGGCGGACGTTCCTCGAGGCGGTGATGCTTGGCATCGGTGACGCGCTGCGCGCCGATCCGCGCGTGTTCGTGTACGGCCAGGACGTGGGCGGCGCGTACGGCAACGCGTTCCTGCTGCTCAAGCCGCTGCTGGAGGAATTCGGCGATCGCATCCTGAACTCGCCGCTCGCCGAAGGGGCGGTGCTGGGGGTGTGCGTGGGCAGCGCGCTTGCCGGGCAGCGCCCGATCGGCGAGATGCAGTTCAATGACTTCGTGGCGACCGGGTTCAACCAGCTCGTGAACAACGCCGCGAAGATCCGGTATCGGTGGGGCGGCGAGGTGCCCATGGTCGTCCGCATGCCGTGGGGCGGGTTGCGGCATGCCGGCCCGTATCACAGCCAGAACACCGAACCGTGGTTCTACCGGACGCCGGGACTGAAGATCGTGGCACCCTCCACCCCCGAGGATGCGCGCGCGCTTCTTGCGGCGGCGATCGCCGATCCCGATCCCGTCCTCTACTACGAGCACATCGCGCTCTATCGGGATCCGCGGATCAAGCAGGCGCTGCCGGCCGAGCCGCCGCCGCCGCTGCCGATTGGCCGGGCGGCGCTGCGGCGCGCCGGGCAGGACGTGGCGATCATTTCGTACGGCGCGTACGTGCACGTCGCGATGCGCGTGGCAGAGCGCGTGGCCGCCGACGGCATTGACGCCGCGGTGCTCGACCTGCGATCGCTCGCGCCGCTCGATCGTGGGGCCGTGCTCCAGCTCGCGCGCCACTGCAGCCGCGTGCTGATCGTGCACGAGGACACGCGCACGGGCGGGATCGGCGAGAGCCTGGCGGCCATCATCCAGGAAGAGGCGTTCGAATCGCTCGACGCGCCCGTGCGGGTGATCGGCGCGCTGGACGCGCCGGTGCCGTACTCACCGCCTTTGGAGGAAGCATTTCTGCCCGGCGAGCCCGAGGTCGAGCGCGCGCTCCGTCTTCTCGCGGCGTACTGACAGGCGCCGGCGCCGCGGCCGTATCGTTCCTGCCGCACGGCTTGTATCACTATTGACACATCCAGCTCAGCCGTGTCACGATCGCGGCAGATTTCCGCACAAACACGCCTCTGAGGTTGCCCGCCGGTCGCGACGCGCGGTGTAACCCACGGGGCGGAGCCGCGGGTCCCCAGCCCGCATCTCCCGGACGACCATGAACGCTCACCACACGCACGCACACGATGCCGCTCGCCCGGCGTGGCCGGTCGAGCTGGCGGGCGGCTCGCCTGCCGCGCGACGCCTTCGCGAGCGGGCCCGCGAGCTGGCCCGCAGCACGCGCCCGGTTCTCATCCTCGCGCCCCCTGGTTTCGATGGCGCCGCGGTCGCGCGCGGCATTCACGCCATTAGTGGGACCGGCGGTCCGCTGCTGGCGGTCGCGTGCGGGGTGGACGACCCGCCGGAGGTCGAGGCCCGGCTGTTCGGCGTTGCGGCGCGGCGAGGGCGCGCGGAGCTCCTCGAGACCGTGACGCGCGACTGCGCGCTCGTGCAGGCGCAGCACGGCACGCTGGTGCTCGGCTCCGTGCACGAGCTTCCCGTTTCGGCGCAGACGCGCCTGGCGCGCGCGCTGCGCGACGGCGAAGTCCGTTGCGTGAACGGCGGCGCTGCGCGCGCCGTTCGTCTCGACGTCCGGATCGCCGCGACCACCGAGCTTTCGCTCGAGCGCCTGTCGGCCGAAGTGCTTCATGGCCGGTTTCGCGGGGACCTGTTCAAGCGCTTCGCCACACGGCATCTGGAGCTCGTCCCGCTGCGCGACCGCCGCGAAGATATTGCGCCGATGGCGCTGGCGCTGATGGAGCGCGCCGCTTGCGAGTCGGAGCGCCGGCCGCGCGATTTCACGCACGCGGCGCTTGCGCTCATCTCGGCGCTCGGGTGGGACGGCAATCTCGCCGCGCTCGACGACCTGGTCCACGCGCTTGCCGCAGCCGGGATCGACGGCCCGGTGCGCGTGGAGGACGTTCTCGCGGAAGTCGATCCGGGGGCCGTGGCCAGCGTGAGCGCACCGCGCGTGAGCCTCCGGGAAGCGCGCCGGCAGTTCGAACGCGAGTACATCGCAGCCGTCCTGAAGCACTCCGGGTGGCGCATGGGACCGGCGGCCCGCGTGCTCGGGATCCAGCGGACGAATCTCTATCGAAAAGCGCGGCAGCTTGGCATCACGCGCGCGAAGGCGGGCGAATGAGCACACGAACGGCGACCCTCTTCCTGCTGGCGGCTCTGGTCGGCCCGCCCGCGTCGGCGCAGCCATCCCCTCCGCCCGCGGGTGCGCGGGGACTCGAGGTCGGCCCGGTCACCCTCACACCCGGCTTTGAAATCCGCGAAATCGGCATCGACGACAACGTCTTCAACGATCCGGTCAACCCGCAGCGCGACTTCACGGCGACCGTGCTGGCGCGCGTGAACGCGGACGTCCAGATCGGGTGGACGCGCCTGACGGGAGCCAGCACCCTCGAAGGCGTGTACTTCAAGAAGTTCGCCGGCGAGCGCGCGCTGAACCGGGGGGCCGAGGGGCGCTTCGAAATCGGCGAAGGGCTCGTCCGCCCCTTCGTCATGGGAGGCATGCTCGACACCAACCAGCGGTTGAACGCGGAGATCGACATCCGCGCCGGACGACGGCAGACGAACTACGGTGGAGGCATCGGGCTCGCGATGACGTCGCGCACGATGATCCTGCTGACCGCGCGCCGTTCCAATCTCCGCTTCGACGAGGGGGAGAGCTACCGCGGCGTGGAGCTGAGCCGTACGATGAACTCGCACAGCGACCAGCTGGATGCCGGCATCCGGATGGCCATCACGCCGCTGACCACGTGGGACATTACCGGAGGCGTGCAGTACGATCGCTTCGACCGCGACGCGCAGCGGAACGCGGACAGCGTCCGCGTCGCGACCGGGCTCTCGTTCAGCCCGTCCGCACTGATCACGGGGCGCGCCTCGGTCGGCTTCCGGCGGTTCACGCCCGCCGTCGCGTCGCTTGCGGCGTACAACGGGGTGGTCGCCCAGGCCGGGCTGGCCTATTCGATCGAATCGACGAAGATCGAAGGGCAGTTCGAGCGCGACGTGCGCTATTCGTTCGAGGATCTCGAGCCGTATTACGTCACGAGCGGCGGCCGGATCATTCTCACGCAGCAGATCACGGGCCCGCTCGACGCCCAGGGCACCGCAGGCAGGCAGAGCCTGGACTATCGCGAGTTCGGCGGGGGCGATGCGATCTCGCGTCGCGATCGCGCCACGTTTTACGGTGGCGGGCTCGGCTACCGGCTTGGAGAGGCCGCGCGTCTTGGCATCAACGTGGAGTGGAGCCGCCGGCGATCGGACACGCTTCTCGACCGGCACTACGATCGACGTCGTCTTTATGGAACCGTCACCTACGGGTTCTGACCTATGACTTCATTACTGCTGACCCTTGCGCTGTTCACCCAGGCCGCCGCGACGCACGTGGCGCAGCCCGCGCCCGCGCGCCCGCAGGCCAGCACCGACTACGTGGTGGGGGCGCTCGACGTCCTCACGATCACGGTCTTCGGCGAGCCGGAGCTGTCGCGGCGCTACAACGTGGACACGGACGGCACGATTGACTTCCCGTTTATCGGGCGCACGAAGGCGGGCGGCCTGACCCTGCGCCAGCTCGAAGACGCGCTCACGAAGCGTCTTGCGGCCGGCTTCCTCGTGAACCCACAGGTCGGTGTCGAGATCGCGGAGTATCGCAGCAAGGCGGTCTTCATCGTCGGCGAGGTGCGAGCGCCGGGGTCGTACCCCGTCAAGGGGAACATGAGCCTCATCGAGGCGCTGGCGCTCGCCGGGCCGACGAGCGCCGCGAGCAGCGAGGTCGTGGTGGTTCACCCGGATCCGAACCGCAAGGAAGGGGGCCCTCTGCTGCCGGATGCCGCCGGAGCGAAGGGCGTCCGCGTCAACATCAAGGAGCTGCAGAGCGGAAAACTCTCGGAGAACGTGCAGCTGCAGGACGGCGACACGATCTTCGTGCCGAAAGCAGAGACGTTCTTCGTCACGGGCCAGGTGCGCAGCCCGGGGTCGTACGTCTACGAGCCGGGCATGACGGTGCTCCAGGCGATTGCGCTCGCAGGCGGGCTGGCGGAGCGCGGGTCGCGGCGCGGCATGAAGGTGTTGCGCGTTGTTGGCGGCAAGCAGGTCGAAGTCAGCGTCAAAGACTCGGACCTGATTCGCCCCGGAGATACGCTGGTCGTCCGCCAGCGATTTTTCTGACGCACGTATGAACGTCCGCCGTTGCCCGCTGTGGGCGTCAGCTGCGGCTCAGGTCACGCGGCGGTTGCCTGCCGCGCGCTATCGCGCGATCGGGTTCCTGCCGTCTGCGGCCCCGTTCGCGGCGCCATTTCCCGCGGATCGCCGCCTGCAATTTATCTGCGACCCTGCCGACGCGATTTCGCGGGAAGTGTTCTTTGCCGGCAGCTACGAGCCTCAGCTGACGCTCATCGCACGCGCACTGCTCGCGGCCGGTGACGTCGTTGCCGATGTCGGCGCGAACTGGGGATATTTCACCCTCCTCTCGGCAGCGATGGTGGGCGCCGGCGGCCGCGTCCTCAGCCTCGAGCCAGAGCCGAGATCATTCGCACGACTGAGCGCGCACGTCGAGCTGAACGCGCTGCGGCAGGTCTCGTGCCACTGCGCGGCAGCAACCGCCCGCGCCGGGGATGCGTCGCTGCAGCCCTACGACGCGGCGAGCGGGAATCGCGGGACCTCACGGCTTGTCGAGGCGAGCGCGCCCGACGCGATAACCGTCCGCGGAGTGGCACTCGATACCGTTCTGGACGAGGCCGGCCTGGACGGCGTCAGCTTTGTAAAGATTGATGTCGAAGGCGCCGAGCCATCCGTGCTCGAGGGTATGAGTGACGGACTGCGCGCTCGACGCTATCGTTGCCTCTTCATCGAGTGGCACCCGTCATCCACGCCGGCTGCGGCAATCGCCGACGCGGCGCGGCGTCTGCACGCCGCGGGATATGCCGCCTGGGCCGTCGATCATTCGGTCGCGGCGACGCGTCGCGCCGCGTATCGCGGAAGCATAGGCCTGGCGCCCGCGCAGGTGCCGGTCGACGGCGCGTGGCCTCACTGGCTCGCGGTAAGCCGGGACGCGCAACAGGACGCGCTCGCGGCCCTGGGAACCGTCCTCCCGCGCGAATGAACATCGTCCATCTGACGACCTCGGGTGAGCTTGGCGGAGCCGAAACGAGCCTGCTCGCGATCCTGGGAAGTCTCCGGCGGGCGGAACCGAACTGGACGCCGTCGGTGATCGCGCCCGCGCGCGGGCGCCTCCTCGAACGTCTCGGCGAGGAAGGCATTCGCGCCCGCGTGCTCCCGTTTCCGCCTGCGCTCGCGCGGCTGGGCGAGAGCAGCAGCCGCTCGGGCGCGTTCCACGGCGTCGCAGCCGCCGTGGGCGGCGCTGTCTACGCCGCGCGGCTCCGGTCGGCGCTCGTCGCCGAGCGAGCCGACGTGGTGCACGCGCACGGGTTCAAGATGCACGTGCTCGCGGCGCTGGCGCGGCCCCGTGGAAGCGCGCTCGTCTGGCACGTGCACGGGTACCTCTCCGGCCGCCGATGGACGAACGCTGCGTTGCGCGCGCTGGCGTCCCGCGCGTCGGTTGTCGTGGCCAATTCTGAGAGCGTGACCGAGGATGTCCGGCGCGTGCTGGGGCCCCGGGCGCTGGTGCGCACGCTGTACAACGCGATCGATCTTGGCAGGTTCGCGCCCGTCGGTCCGCGGGTGGACCTCGACGCAGCGGCCGGGCTGCCCCCTGCTCCGGACGGGACCGTGCGAGTGGGGCTCGTCGGTACCTTCGGCCGCTGGAAAGGCCACCACGTGTTCCTCGACGCGCTCGCGCGGCTGCCCGCGGCCGCGCAGGTTCGCGGTTACATTATCGGTGCGCCCATCTACGCGACGACGGACAGCCAGTTTACGCTCGAGGAACTGCGCCAGGCGGCGAGCGACCGGGGGCTCGACGGCCGGGTTGGTTTCAGCGGCTTCGTGGGGGACGTCGCCGATGCGATGCGTTCGCTCGACGTCATCGTGCACGCGAGCACGGAGCCTGAGCCGTTCGGCATGGTGATCGCCGAGGCGATGGCGTGCGGGCGCCCGGTGGTCGTGAGCCGTGCGGGCGGCGCCGTGGAGCTGTTCGAGGACGGCGTCGATGGGTTCGGTCACGCGCCGGGTGACGCCGGAGAGCTCGCGCACATCATCGCGGCGCTCGCGGCAGATCCGTTACGACGCGAGCGCGCGGCGCGCGCGGCGCGGCGCACCGCCGAGGCACGGTACGATCAACAGCGGCTGGCGGATTATCTCGTGCCGCTCTATCGCACGCTGGTCGCGGCGTGATGCGGCTGCTCCACCTCTATTCCGGCAACCTGTACGGCGGCATCGAGCGCGTCCTCGTCACGCTCGCGCAGACGCGGGCGCCGGACATCGAGCAGCGGTTCGCGCTCTTCTTTGACGGGCGGCTCGCGCAGGAGCTGTTCGCGGCGGGCGCCGATCTCTCGATCGTCGGCCGCGCATCGTTGTCACAGCCGTGGTCGTTCCTTCATGCGCGGCGAGCGCTGTCGCGCGTCCTCTGGCGCGCGCAGCCGGACATCGTGCTCGCCCACTCTCCGTGGGTCCTCGCCGTCGCGGGTCCCGTCATCCGCGGTTCCGGCGCGCGCTCCGCGCTGTGGCTCCACAACCCTCCCGCCGCGAAGATGTGGCCGGACGGATGGGCGCTGCGGCAGCATCTCGACACCGTCCTCGCGAACAGTCCGTTCACGGCCGAGGCCGCGGCTCCGGCCGTCCGCCTCGCCGGCTGGTTGTATCCGCCGGTGCCGCCTCCGCCGCCGTCGGCGCGCGACGCCCGTGCCGCGACGCGCAGTCAGCTCGGCGCTTCTGACGACGACGTCGTGATCCTGCAGGCGAGCCGCGTGGAGGCGTGGAAAGGGGTACGCGAGCATCTCGCCGCCGTCGCACACCTCACGGAGTTGTCACACTGGGTCCTCTGGATCGCGGGCGCGCCGCAACGGCGGCGCGAGCGGACCTACTTCGATCAGCTGCGCGCGGACGCGGCGTCTTACGGGATCGCCGATCGCGTGCGGTTCCTCGGCCACCGGACGGACATTCCCGAGCTGATGGCCGCCGCCGATATCTACTGCCAGCCGAACCTCGAGCCCGAACCGTTCGGGGTCGCCCTGGTTGAAGCCATGTGGGCCGGGCGTCCCATCGTGACGACGATGGCGGGCGGGCTGGCGGCGGAGATCGCGACTCCGGAATCGCCGAAGGTCGGCATCGTCGTTCCCGCGGGAGATTCTTCCGCCGTTGCGACGGCGCTGCGGGCACTCGTGCTCTCGGCCGATCTCCGGGAGTCGCTTGGCAGCAGGGGCCCTTCGCTCGCGGCACACCTGTGCGATCCGTCCCGGCAGCTTCAGCGGCTCGCGGCGCTTCTCGCGCCCGCCGCCGAACCCCTTTCGATCAGATGAGCGTTCCCGCGCCGGACGTACGGCGGCGTGCGGCTCGAAGTCTCGGACGCAGCAGTGAGGTGTTGTACGCCCGGGCGAGGCAGATTCTGCATGCACGCGGGGTTCGGGGTCGCGTTGCCGATGTCGGGTGCGGCCACGGCGCCCTGCGCGCGGCGCTCGGCGGGATCGCGGGCGAGTACATCGGCGTGGACGCCCTGCGGTTCGACGGCTTTCCGCGGGATGCGATGTTTGTCGAGGCGGATCTCGATCGTGATCCGCTGCCGATCCCCGATCGATCCGTGGACGTGGCCGTGGCGCTCGAAACGATCGAGCACCTGGAGAACCCCCGCCGGTTCATGCGCGAGCTGACGCGGATCACGCGGCCGGGAGGCACGGTGCTCCTCTCCACGCCGAACCAGGTGAGCGTGCTGAGCCTGGTGACGCTCGTCACCCGCGGCGAGTTCAACGCGTTCCAGGATGCAGACTACCCGGCGCACCTGACGGCCCTTCTGCCAACCGACCTGCTTCGGCTCGCCCGCGAGTGCGGGCTCGATGCGATCGAGATTGCCTGGTCGCACCACGGCAGGATCCCGATGACCGCGAGGCATTTTCCGCGGTGGCTGTCGCGACGATTTCCACGCGCGCTGTCCGGCAACGTGCTGATCGTAGCGCGGGTGCCCTTATGAACGGCCGGGCCTGGCGCGAGCCTTGGGGGATTGCGGAGCTGTTCATCGTCAGCCAGACCGCGCTGCCGGCAATTCTCTATCTTCCCGGCACCCAGGACATCCGACTGTCGCTGCGCATGGGCGCGTTCGTGATTCCCCTCGTCCTGCTGGCCTGGTGGCTCCTGCGCCGGGGCGAGTCCGAGCACGAAGAGTCGCATCCCGTCGTGCCATGGGCGATCGGCATCGTCGCCCTGGTCGCGCTGATGTTCCTTCATCCGATGACCACGTCCGTGCAGGGCGGTCTCGCGCATCTCGCCCTGTACGTCGCGATCATCTCGCCCCTGTTCTGGGCTCCGGCGCTCGTCCGCACGCCGACACGCCTGCGCCGCGTCATGGCGCTGCTGTTGATCTGCAACGGGATCAACTCCCTCGTCGGCGTGCTGCAGGTCTACGATCCGGCGCGTTGGCTGCCCGATCAGTTCTCGCGCATCGTGACGCAGTCGGAGCTCGGGCTGGGTCCGGTCAGCTATCTCGGCCCCAATGGGGAGACGATCGTCCGGCCGCCCGGGCTGTTCGACACGCCCGGGGCGGTCGCAGGCCCTGGCATGTATGCCGCGTTGCTCGGGCTGATCTTTGCCGCGACACGCTTCAAGGTCTGGCAGCGCGTCGCATGCCTCGGGCTCGCGTTCGCGGGGCTTGCCGCGATTTACCTGAGCCAGGTCCGCATCAGTATCGTGGTCGCGGCGGCGATGATGATCGTGTACTTCGCCGTGCTGGTCGTGCAGCGGCGGTTTTCCACCGCAACGCTGTTCGGCGCCACGTCCGGGCTCGCGCTGGCGGGCGCGCTCATTTTTACGGTGCTCCTTGCGGGCGCCGAGATCTCGAACCGGTTTGCGACGCTCTTCGAGGATGATCCGCTGACGGTGTACTACGTCGCGCGCGGCGGCCAGCTCCACTACGCGCTCAACGATACGCTGGTGGAGTTTCCGTTCGGCGCGGGCCTGGCGCGGTGGGGGATGAGCGCCGTCTATTTTGGGCACGCCACACTGGACACGCCGCCGTTGTGGGCCGAGATCCAGCTGGCGGGCTGGATCATCGACGGCGGCGTGCTGCTGATGCTCACCTACTGCGGTGCGCTGGTGGTCACGGCGCTCGCGGAGCTCCGGGTTGCCACGCAGGCGCGCGAGCCGATGCTCGCCGCGTGCGGCGCTGCCGTCTTCGCCGCGAACCTCGCGCCCATGGCGCTCATCTTCACCTTCACGCCGTTCGTCACGCAGGTCGGCGTGCAGTACTGGTTCCTCGCGGGCGCGCTGCATGGCGTGGTGCAGGGAACCCGGAAGGGCGTGCCCGGCGCGGAAGCGGCCGAAACAAACCTGTTCGGGGACGCGAAATGACCCGGCCCTGGATGCTCGTGGCCGGCGATTTCATGCCGTCCGGCGGCATGGATCGCGCGAATTTCGCGCTGGCGGCGCGGCTCGCCCGTACCGGTCACGAGGTGCACCTGGTGACGCACCGCGCCGCCGAGACTCTCAGGCGCTGCGGCGCCATCGTGCATGCGGTCTCGCGCCCGGCACGGTCGCACGCGCTCGGGATGCCGCTGCTCGCGCGCGCCGCACGCCGCCGCGCGACCCAGCTTGCCGGACGACGGGCGCTCGTCGTGGCCAACGGCGGCAACTGCGTGCTGCCCGGGGTGAACTGGGTGCACTACGTGCACGCCGTCTACGACCCCGTACGGGATGCCTCCGGCGTTTCGCGAGCCCTGGCATCGTTGCAGCGCGGCTACGTGCTCGGCCGCGAGCAGTGCGCGCTGGCCGCCGCGTCCGTGG
>JACPDI010000054.1 GCA_016184105.1 Acidobacteriota bacterium | reverse complement strand
GGCCGCCGCGCACGCGGCGTTCTTTGAGGAGCTCATCGGTCGCGCATGAGATCAGGCGCGCTGCGCGTGGGTATTGTCGCGGACTATCGCGAAGAGCGGTGGCCGAGCATGGATCTGGTGGCCGAGATGCTCGCCGATCATCTGCCGACGGCGGATCCGGGGATCTGCCCGATGCTCCTGCGCCCGTCGTGGCGGCGCCGCGCGACGGCGCTTCGCGCGGTCGGGCAATCCGCGGGCGCGCACGCGGTCGATCGCTATTCGAACCGGTACGGGGACTACGCGTGGTGGCTGCGGACGCGACGGCGCGACTTCGACGTGTTTCACGTCGTGGATCACAGTTATGCGCACCTGGTCCACGTGCTGCCGCCGCATCGCACCGTTGTCACGTGCCATGACATCGACGCGTTTCGCTGCCTGGCAGGACGGGAGCGCCCGGTCTACCGCCATGCGGCGAGGTGGATCCTCTCCGGCCTCCGCCGCGCGGCCATGGTGACGTGCGACACCCGCGCCACCCGCGACGAGATCGTCGCCGCCAACCTGCTGTCCGCCGATCGCCTCGTCGTCATTCACAACGGGGTGCACCGGGCGCTCCTCGAGGGCGAGGAGCCCGCCGCGCGCGCCGAGGTCGATCGCCTCGCGGGGCCGGTGAGGGAAATCGAGCTGCTGCACGTCGGGAGCACGATCCCGCGCAAGCGCATCGACGTCCTGCTCCGCACGATCGCACTGGTGCGGGCGCGGCGGGGGACGGTCTCGCTCCTGCGCGCCGGCGGTGCCATGACCGCAGAGCAGCGCAGGCTCGCCGTGGAACTCGGGATTGCGGACGCGGTCGTGGAACTGCCGTCCCTCGGTATCCGCGAGCTCGCTGCCCTGTACCGGCGCGCGGTGCTGACGCTGCTGCCCTCGGACTACGAGGGTTTCGGGCTGCCGGTGATCGAGTCGCTGGCGAGTGGCACGCCCGTGCTGGCGAGTCGCATCCCCGCGCTGGTTGAAGTCGGCGGCGGGGTGGCCGCCTACGCGGAACCGGGCCAGCCCGCCTTGTGGGCGGAGTGCGTGGAGCGGCTCCTTCACGAACGCGAAGTCGAGCCCGGCTGGTGGGCGTACCGGCGCGAGCAGGGGAGACACCACGCGGCCGCGTTCACCTGGGACGCATACGCGCACGAGATGGCCGGCGTGTACCGGGCCGTGGCGGCGCGCGCCGGGCATGGGGTAGCGGCATGAAGCGCCCGCGTCTCTTGCGCGACCCGATTGACGCACTGAAGGCCGCGCGATACCGGTGGCTCCTGCGCCGATGGCTCCGCAACGCGGAGGAGGTCTGGCGGGCTTATCGCAGCGGACTCGCCATGCCCACCCTGCAGTTTCGAAGCGGATTATCGCTGGCTCACGGCCCGGACGATGCGCCGGTGTTTCTGTTGTTCGAGATCTTCGCGAACGGCTGCTACCGCAGCGCGCTGCGGAACGCTCGCGGCGGAACGATCGTGGACATCGGCGCGAACATCGGCGTCTTCACACTGCAGGCGCTCGCGCGACCGGACATCTCGGTGCACGCATACGAACCGCACCCGCGGACCGCGGCCACTCTTCGCCGGAACGTCGCCGCGAACGATCGGGACGGCCGCGTGACGGTTTTCGAAGAGGCGGTCGGCCACGCGCGCGGATCGCGTCGCTTGAACGCGGGTGGCCCGAGCCTGACGAGCTCCCTGTACGCGGAGCCAGGTGCATCCGGCGTCATGGTGTCGTGTGTGGGGCTTGACGCGGTGGTGGAGCGCGCAGGCGGGGCGGTCTCGCTGATCAAAATCGACGCCGAAGGAGCCGAGGTCGACATCCTGGCCGGGGCGTCCCGCGAGGTGCTGCGTGCAATCCCCCGGCTGGTGCTCGAATGCCACGACTGGCTGGTGGTCGACGCGACGGCCCGTGTCGCCGGCGTGCTGCGCGGGGCCGGATTCCGGGTCGGCGTGCGTGCGCACGGCCGTGCGACCCTGGTGACGGCGAATAGATGAACGAGGGGATGGGCGAGCGCATGACGTTGTCGGTTCTCCAGGTCGGCAAGTTCTACCCGCCGGTGAGCGGCGGGATGGAGCGGATGCTCCAGATGTTGTGCGAGGGAGGGCGCGCCGCGGGCGTGAGCACCCGCGCGCTCGTCGCCAACACGCACCGCCGTACGGTGCGGGAAGAGATCGGCGGCGTCCCGGTGACCCGCGTCGCGAGCATCGGCCGGGCGGGCGCCGTCGAGTGGTGCCCGGCGTTCCCGGCGCATCTCGCCCGCGAGCGCGCCGACGTCATCGTCATTCACGAGCCGAATCCCATCGCGCTCGTCGCCAACTTCCTCGTGCGGCCGCGGGCGCCGACGATCGTCTGGTTCCACAGCGAGGTGGTGCGGCCGCGATGGCGATACACGCTGTTCTACGAGCCGTTTCTCGCCTACACGCTGAAGAAGGCGGCGCGCATCGTCGTCTCGTCTCCTGCGCTCGCCGAGCAGGCGATCGCGCTGCGGCCGTACCGCTCGAAGTGCGTGGTCATTCCGTTCGGGTTCGATCCCGCGCGGTTCACGCCGGCGCCGGCGCCGCACGCCGGCACGGTTCCCACGGTGCTCTTTGTCGGGCGCCTCGTCGAGTACAAGGGCGTCGACGTGCTGCTGAGGGCGATGGCCGGCCTCGACGGCGCGCGGCTGGTTCTGGTCGGCGACGGGCCCAGGCGCGAGGCATTGCAGGAGTTGGCCGCCGATCTGGGTCTTGCCGAACGCGTCACGTTCGAGGGGCAGGTCAGCGACGAGCGGATGTGCGAGCTGTACGAGCAGTGCGACCTGTTCGTGCTCCCGTCGGTCACGCGTGCGGAGGCGTTCGGGATCGTCCAGCTCGAGGCGATGGCCGCGGGCAAGGCCGTGGTCAGCACGGCGGTGCCGACCGGCGTGCCCTGGGTGAACCAGCACGAGCGAACCGGCCTGATCGTGCCCCCCGGCGAGGTGCCCCCGCTTCGCGCCGCGATCCAGCGGCTGCTCGGCGACCCGGCGCTGCGCGAGCGGATGGGACGCGAGGGGCGCGCGCGCGTGGCGCGCGACTTCACGCCGGCCCGCATGATCCAGCAGATGCTCGGCCTCTACCGGGATCTGAGCGGGCGATGACGCGGATGCGCCGCCTGCGCGCTGCCGCCCGAGCTGCGGCGCCAGGCCTGTACGATCGCGCGCACAACTTCGCCATGCTCGCGCTGTGGTACCGGTCCAAGCTTGGGCGGCGCGGCGGCGCGGCCGACGCCTACACAGACGAATTCTGGGCCGCCCAGGAAGCGGGAGACTGGGACGGCTTTGCGCGCGCAATCGTCCGAGCGTGCAACCCACGATCGGTCCTCGATGTCGGATGCGGGTCGGGGGCGCTGTTGCGCGCATTCGCGCGCGTGGCGCCGGACGTGCGCACGCTTGACTTGGAGCACTCTGCGGGCGCCCTGCAGCGCGCGCGCGCTGCGGGCGTGAACGTGTGTGCGTGGGATGCCACGCGGCTCGACGCTGGCCGGTCCGCGAAACTCGCCGGCCGCATCGGCCCTTGGGATCTCGTGGTGTGCCTGGAGGTGGCCGAGCACCTGCCGCCATGGCACGGGCGCCGGCTCGTGCGGTTTCTCTCGCATTGGAACACGGTCGTCTTTTCGGCGGCGCGGCCCGGCCAGGGAGGCGTGTGGCACCTGAACGAGCAGCCGCCGGAATACTGGCTTCGCTGCTTTGCGAACGCCGGGCTGCAGCGTCAGCCGGCAGGCGACGCGATCCGCGACGAGATCCGCGGCGTGAGCCTCGGGCCGTGGTACGCGGCGAACCTGGTGCTGCTGGCGCGTCCGTCAGCCTTGGAACACGGGACGCCGGAGTAGAATGAAGCGCGATTCGCGCCCAAAGCGGCTGTTGGACGTTTTGCTCTCCGCGACGGGCCTGGTGCTCTCGCTGCCGGTCTGGGCGCTGGCGGCTGCGGCCATCAAGGCGCACGACGGCGGGCCGGTGTTCTACGCGCAGGACCGCGTGGGGCAGCACGGGCGCGTGTTTCGCGCGTGGAAGTTCCGGTCGATGCGGCCGGACGCGGAGGCCGGCGTGGGTGCCGTGCAGGCCGCGGAAGACGATCCGCGGGTGACGCCCGTGGGGCGCGTGCTGCGGGCCACCGCGATGGACGAACTGCCGCAGCTCTGGAACATTCTCCGGGGGGACATGAGCTTCGTCGGGCCCCGCGCGCTGCGCCCCGGCGAAATCGAGCCGGGCAGCGATGGCCGCGAGATCCCGATGGAGATGGTGCCGGGGTTCGAGGTCCGCTGCCTCGTGCGCCCGGGGCTGACCGGGGTCGCGCAGATTTACGCGCCGCGCGATGTCGCGCGGCGTCAGAAGTTCCGATACGACCGTGTGTACATCCGCCGTCAGTCGTTCTGGCTGGACGTGCGGCTGATCCTGCTCTCCTTCTGGATCACCCTGCGGGGCACGTGGGAGGCGCGCGGACAGAAATTCTAGCTCGATGGCTGACGACGTGCTGGACGTTTTCGTGGTGGGCGGCGGGCCCGCGGGTCTCGTGGCGGCGCGCGACCTCGCGCGCGCGGGGCACCGCGTGCGCCTCTGCGAGGAACACCCGGCGGTTGGCGTGCCGGTCCACTGCACCGGGCTGCTCGGCGCCGACGTGTTTGGGGAGCTGGACCTGCCGCGCGCGAGCATCCTGCGCACCCTGCAGGCCGCGCGGTTCCACGCGTCGACCGGACGGTCGGTTCTCGTGGAGAGCGACCGGATCAGGGCGACGGTCGTCGATCGCGCCTCGTTCGACGCGGCGCTCGCGGGCGAGGCGGCCGCGGCCGGTGTCCGGATCGACACCGGTGTTCGCGTCACGTCGATCTCGCACGCCGTCGGCGGCGTGCGCGCGACGGCCGCCGACGGGCGTACCGTTGCCGCGCGTGCGTGCGTGCTGGCCTGCGGCGCCAGCTACCGGTTCAACCGGACGCTCGGCCTCGGCGTGCCGCGGCTGTTCATGCAGAGCGCGCAGCTCGAGCTGCCGTTCCCCGCCGTGCAGGACGTGCAGGTGTTTCTCGGCCACGAGGTCGCGCCCGACGGCTTCGGCTGGCTCGTGCCATTCGAGCGGCGCGGCGCGCCGTACGCCCGCATCGGGCTCATGTGCCGGACGCGGGCGTTGAACCGCTTCGAGACGCTCGCCTCCGCGCTGGCTCGGGAGTACGGCTACGCCGGCGACGTCCCGCGCCCGCGTCTCAAGGTGCTGCCGCTTGCGCCGGTGTCGAAGACCTATACCGATCGGATCGTGGCGGTCGGCGACGCGGCGGGCCTGGTGAAGCCCACCACCGGCGGCGGCATCTACTACTCGCTTCTCAGCGGCCAGATCGCGGCCGCGGTGCTCGACCGCGGGTTGCGCGAAGATGCGCTCGAGGAGGCCAGCCTCCGGGAGTACGAGTCGCGGTGGCGCGCGCGGCTCGGGCCGGAAATCCGTGCCGGCCTCGCGTTCCGGACGCTCGTCAGCCGCCTGAACGACCGCGCCATTGACGCCGTCGTCGAGCTGGCGTCGGTCGACGGCCTGGTGCCGTTGCTGCGACAGACCGCCGATTTCAACTGGCATCGCACGGCGGTCCTCGCGCTGCTCAAGCATGCGGGCTTCAGAAAAATCCTCCTCAGCGCCATCTGGACCTGACATCCTGTCGGGCGGCGCCTACGCCAGAAAGCAGATCTTCTCGCGCAGCCGCCTCGTGGCGTGGAGCCATGGCAGCCGCTTCCGCCTGGCGCAGGCGCTCGTGAGCCCCTTCGCCGGCGCCCGGATCCTCGATTACGGCTGCGGCGACGGCACGTTCGTGGCGATGGTGCACGATCGGTTCGCGCAGGCGATCGGCACCGATGTGGACGCGGCCCAACTCGCCGACTGCGCGTCCCGCTTCCGGAGCCTGACCTCCGTCGCCTTCCTTCCGCAGTCCCTCGTCGAGGCCGATCCGCGCCACGCCGGAGCGTACGACGTGGTCACCTGCCTCGAAGTCCTCGAACACTGCGTCGACCCGGAGCGCGTCCGAGTGCTCGATCGACTGCGGCGCCTCGTCGCGCCGCATGGACGGGTCATCATCAGCGTGCCCATCGAAACCGGCCTGTCCCTTCCTGCGAAGCAGATGGCGCGGCGAGTGGCCGGCTGGCGGCGCATCGGCGATTACCGTTTCACCGAGCGGTACACGTGGGGGGAACTGATGCGAATGACGTGTGCCGGATCCAGCGCATCGATCCCGCGGCCGGTCTACGTGTCGAGCGGCGACAGCACGACGCCGTACCGGTACCACGGGCACAAGGGCTTCAACTGGCGTACGATGGCGCACGAAGTGGCGCAGACCTTCGACATCCAGGGATGTCGGTACTCGCCGATGCCGTGGCTGCGTGCGCAGCTCAATAGCCAGGTGTGGTTCATCTGCCGGCCGAAATGAACTTCGACGAGGGCGCGCTCGCGCTCGAGCCCGTGCTGTCGGCCATGCGCAACGGCGTGCTGACGGTGTCGCGCGTCTGCCGGCATCGCGAACACGCGGAGCTGCACGGGCTCATGCCGCTGCTGGCCGACGCCGCGCTTCGTGGCGACGCGGCCGGCGATCCGGCAGAGCGGGCGTGGCTGTCCCGCCGCCTGAGGGACGCCGTCGTCCGCGACGAGCTGCATCGCGCCGAGGCGCGCCGCGTTCTTGACGCGCTGGCCTCCGCCGGGGTTCGCACGATGGTCCTCAAGGGGGAGCACGTCGCGAGGGCCTACTACCCGGCGCCGCATCTCCGGCCCCGGGGCGATATCGATCTGCTCATTCACCCGCAGTCGCGCCAGCGCGCGGTTGCCGCGCTCACGCGCGTGGGGTACGGCGTGCTGCCGCACGTGCGAGGGGACGCCATTCTCGCGCAGGTGCAATTGACGCGCACCGGCCCCCCTGGCGCGGCGCACCAGATCGACGTGCACTGGCACGCCCTCAACCCGCACCCGTTTCGATCGCTGCTGCCGTTCGACGAAGCGTGGGCGCGCAGCATCCCCATCGACACGCTCGCGAGCGGCGCGCGGGGGCTGTGCGCCGCCGACGGGCTGCTCCTGGCGGCCACCCACCTCGTGGTCCACCACGTGTGCGAAGCGAATCTCATCTGGCTCGCCGATGTGGATCGCCTCGCGCGGTCGCTGGCGCCGCAGGAATGGCACGACTTCACGTCGCGGGCGCGGGACGGCGGCGCCTGTGCGATCGCGCGTGAGGTGCTGGATGCCGCCGCCCGCTTCTTCGAGACGCCGCTGCCGCCGCCCGCCGTCGCCTCCCTGGAGGAGGGGGCCCGTCACGAGGGGATCACGCGGCACTTTGCGGTGCCGCACAGCCCCGCGCGGCGGCTCTGGCTCGAAGTGGCCTCGATTCGCGAATGGCGCACGCGCATGGCCGTTCTGTCTCAGCACCTGGTGCCCGACGTCGCCTACATGCAGGATCGCTACGGCGTGACGGGGGCGCGGCTGGCGTGGGCGTACGTGCGTCGCGCGGCCGGGGGCGCGCGCGGGTGGTTCCGGGTGCCTACGCGGATTCTTCCGGCGGCTTCGGGGGGTCCGGCACGGCCCGGTCCTGCCGCGGATTGAGCGGCAGTGGCGCCGCGTCCGCTGTCGGCCTGGAAAACCAGTCGACCAGCCGCAGCAACTTACCCCGCCGAGCCGGGACCACTTCATGCAGCTGCTCGAGGACATCGATCGCCTCCTCGAGGGTCGCCACCACGCCAATCCCTCGATCGAGCGCGTGCGCGCGTTCCGCGCGCGCGTGCGGGTCCCGCGACATCAGCAGCGCCTTTGACGGCGACGCGCTGATCACTTCCACGCAATTCACGAACTGATCGTCGACCACGATGTCGAGGCGCAGCGCGTTGGCGATCTCGCCGCGGGAGCCAGGCACCGTCAGCACGCTCGGCAGGAAGAACCCATGCTGCTCGAGCCACCACTGGCTCTGGACCTGCACCGAATCACCCTCGGTGGCCGGCCGCTTGGTGAGGAAGAACACCTCCCACTTCCATTGCCTGGCGAGCGCGTACAACCGGCCGATCTGCCGGGGCTCGAAGGCCCGCAACCCGATCCACCAGTTCGGCCGCGCGCTGACTGACTTCCAGGCCCGCCTGATTTCCGTCTCGGTCAGGGGCCCGGGCGTCGTCTCGCTGGCGTCGCCGATTTCGCTCGCGAGGGCACCCGCCGCGTCGCGGAATGCGCTCCGGAAGTCCGCGATGACGCCGTCCATGTCGATGCCGACGCGCAAAGGCACCTATCGATCCTCGTGGTCAGGAGTGGACGGCCTGGGTGCGTGGGCGTCGTGGAGCACGATGGCCGCTGCAACGGCGGCGAGCAAGGCGTTGGCTGGCATCCGCGCGGCCGTCTCCCAGAGGCTGCTGACGGCGAGCCCGGCCAGCCCCGCGGCAGCGCCGACGCGGAGCCACAGCATCCCCGTGTGGTCGCCGTGCAGCCGCTGCCGCGCCGCGCGGACGAACACGAAGGCCGCGGCGGCGCAGAGCGCCCACAGGAGCACGCCTCCCTCGACGAGCACCTGCAGGTAGTGATTGTGCGCCTGGTTGAAATGCACAGAGTCTCTATCCGACCGCTGGTAGACGGTCATGGCTGCGCCGTACGTGCCCACTCCAGTCCCGGTCAGCCAGAAGTCTCGCACGATCGGCCGGGTGTCCCGCCAGATGATCGAACGGCCTTCCTGTCCGATGTCCACCGCCTGCCAGCGGTTCATCAGTGCAGACGGGCCGGTCCAGACGATCGCCAGCACCAGAACACTGGCCGCGCCAATCCAGGACCAGCGCCGCCACGGGTGACGCCGCACCGCCACCACCATGCGGGCGGCGACGATCGCCGCGACGCCTCCCGCCATGCCCGACCGCGACAGGCTCAGAACCGCTCCGAGGATCATGGCGGCGATCGCCAGCAGCAGCCAGACCGTGCGCAGGTCGAGTCGCCGCCGCAGCCGCGCGCTGAACGAGCGGAACCGGTCCATCTCGTCGCGGGCATGGGTCCGCGCGGCAAGATATCCCACCGAGAGCGCGAGCGCCATCACCGTCCACGCCGCATAGTGGTTGCGATTGATGAAGGGACCAAACCCGGGAGGGCCTTCAGAGAGCGGCGGCCACCACCAGTAGATCAGGCGCGTTCGCGAGGCGTCCTGCAGGATGCCCAGCACGGCGGCGGCGAGGCCGAGGAACGCGACGCTGCGCGCGACCGTCCTGATGCCGCCGAACTGGAACACGCCCAGCGCCGACCAGAACACGGCCACCGCGCTGCCGAACACGATCAGCGCCTGAAACGAGTCCGCCGGTGCGATCGAGAGGGGAAGCGCGCCGCTCGCGCCTTCGAGCGAGGTGACGGCGGCAAACGCTTCGCGCTGCGGCGAGAGCACGCGTACGACGGCGGATGGCAGCCGCACCGTCTGGAACGCGGCCACGGCAAGCGCCGCGAGCAGCAACACGTTCAGCGCGCGAAGGTCGGGGGCGGGACGCACCGCGCGGCGGGAGACCACCAGGAGCATCGCCGCACCCGCAGCGGTCGCGGCTGCGCCCCACAGGTAGGTCCCTCCGAAGGCGAACAGCGCCCACGCGAGCAGCGCTGAAACCGTCAGCGCCGTCACCCTGACGCGAAGGTGGCTAACCGGCGGTCGCCTGGCCGTAGTAGCTCTTGTACTGGTAGCCGTAATAACGCGAGTAGTAATACTTGTTTGCCTCGAAGTCCACCCGGTTCAGCACGGCGCCTATCACCCGGGGACCGCCCGGCGTGAGCGTTTCGATCGCGCGCTCCGCGTGCATGCGGCGGGTCATCTCGGCGCCTATCACGAAGACGATGCCTGCAACCAGCTGGGACAGGATCACCGAGTCGGTCACCGCCAGCACCGGAGGCGTATCGATCACCACCCAGTCGAACGGCCCGGCCGACAGGTTGTTGATGAACGCCTTCATGCGATCCGAGGCGAGCAGCTCCGAGGGGTTGGGCGGTGTGCGCCCGGCAGTGATGACAAACAGGTTGGGCTCGCTCGTGCGCTGCACGGCATCACGCACGCGCGCCTGGCCGACGAGCAGGTGCGAGAGGCCGACCGCGTTCTGCATCCCCATGGCCTTGTGCAGGCCGGGCCGCCGCATGTCGGCATCCACGATCAGCACGCGCGCGCCCCCCAGCGCGAGCGCCGCGGCCACGTTGCACGCCGTCGTCGTCTTGCCCTCGAGCGGCTGCGTGCTGGTCACGGCGATGATGCGCGCCCCTTCGCCGCCGCCGCTTGTGAACACCAGCGACGTGCGGAGCGACCGGAAGGCTTCGCCGAAGTCGTGCGGCACGGGGCGGATGAGCACCGGGACCTTATCGCCGCGAACCGCGGGCACCAGGCCCAGGAGCGGCAGCTTGAGCCGCCGCGTGACGTCCTCGGGGGTCTTCACGGTGTCGTCGAAGTACTCGACGCCGAACGCGAGGCCCATCGCCAGCGCGACGCCAAGCAGAATCGCCATCATCCAGTCGCGCCTCGGCGTCGGCGAGAACTGCCCGGCGCCGTCCGCCGCGTCCATCACCTGGACGTTGTTCGCGCGGCTGTTGCTGATGACGCGCAGCTCCTTCTCCTGCTGCAGCAGCTGCTGGTACACCTGGCGGTTCGTCTCGGCCTCGCGCTCCAGCACGGTGTAGCTGGCGCTCTTCCGGTCGAGATCCATCGCCGCGTTCTTCTGCTCCTCGAGAGACGCCGCCAGGCTGTACTCCTCGGCGCGCGCGGCCTCGTAATCGCCGCGGAGCTGCTGCACGGCCTTCGCCGCCTCGGTCTTGAGCTGCTGCTGCGCCTGCGCGAGCTGCCCGGTGATCTTGACCATCTCCGGGTGCTGCGGGCCGTAACGAGAGGAGAGGCGTGCGCGGTCCGCCTCGAGACTCGCGATGCGCCCCTTCAGGTCAACGACGGCCGGGCTCGACGCGATCGCGGGGACGTTGAGGATCGCGTCGCTGTTCGGATCCACGGCCCGCACCTGGTTGAACAGCGACTCCTTCTGCACGCGCGTGGTGCGCGCGCGCGTCACCGAGTCGTTCAGCGAATTCAGCCTCGCGACGACGATGTTCTGCCGGTCGTCGAGCGACAGCGCGTTCTGCGAGCTGCGATAGTCGGCGAGCGCCTGCTCGCTGTCGGTGACTTTCTTCTGCTGCTTCTGCAGCTCGTCGGTCAGCCACACGAGCGTCTTGTCGATGTTCTGCAGGCGCAGCTCGAGGTTCTGCTGGACGTACTCCTGCGCAACGGCATTGACGGCCCGCACGGCGAACGCCGGATCCGCCGCATCGAAATAGACATCCACCAGCCGGGTGCCGGCAAGCGGGGCGACCCGGATGCGGCCGATGAAGTCGCCAACGTATCCCGCTTCCTCCTGTGTTTCATCCGCCGCAGGAGGCTCGGCCGGCGCCGGCGGCCTGACCAGCGCCACGGCAGACGCCGCCGCGCTCTTCAGCCGCGCGCGCACGACAGCCACGGCGGCCAGCGGGCCGGGCGGCGAAGGCATGCGGCCGTTGAACTCGGGCACGTTCCGCAGCTCGAGTCGCCGGGAAACACGGCGCGCGAGGCCGCGACTGCGCAGGATGGTGTATTGCGTCTTGTAGTAAGGCTCCGGATCCGCCCAGAATGCCGGATCCGTGTCGCGCAGCGCCGTCACCGCCGTCGACCGCTCGTCCTGGATGAGAATCTGCGCCTTCGCGCGGTACATCGGGACGGCCGAGTACGTCTGAATCATGACGAAGCCGACCGTGAGCACGAAAACCAGCGCCATCAGCTTGCGGTGGCGGATGAACACGCCGAGACGGTCGAGCAGGTGAGGATCCTGCATTGACGCGTGCACGGGGGGCGTCCGATGCGCGGGATGCGAGGGATGCGCGGCCGCCTGCTGGGTCTCGAACATGAAGGGCTACCGGTCAGGACTGACGGGACGCTGTCCTGGGGCGATGGCCGTCACGCCGAGGCTCGCAGCGGAAGAGACGACGCTGGCCGCGGCATTGGTGCCGGTGCCGAGGAGCGCCGCGAACCAGGGCAGCCGGTTCGCAAGACGGATGAAGGTCGCGACCGTTTCACCAGGCGCCACCGAGAACACGTGGCCGACAGCGAGCACCTTGGTGTTCTGATCGACGTACTCGATGACGTACGTCCCACCCTCGAGGTTGTCGAAGGAGAACTCGCCGTTGTCGGCGGCCACGGCATTCGCCTCGACGCGCCCGGTGACGACGTTGCGCAGCCTTACGTTCGCGAACGCGATCGGAACGTTCCTGGCGTCCCACACGTACCCGAAAACCGTCGTCGTGCGCGCGCCGGCGAGCGTGCCGCGTGCCGCCGACGCGCGCCCCGCCAACGCGGGTGCCTGCGCATGCGCGAGCACCGGCGCGCAGAACATACCGAGCAACGTCGCGATCATCGGCGCCGAGAGTGTGCGAATGACCCGCATACACCCGCCTCTGGGGCACGATCGGCCCCGTTAACCTCAATAGGAACTAAGAGTTAGTCAATCCTAACTGATCAGGTCGGCGAAGGCCACGACAAACCCAGAATAGGGGACGGCCCGCGCCTCTTCCCCGTCATCCGTTCTATTATAACGCTTATGCACCATGTTGTCATATAAAGACACTTAATGGCTATTGACTGGTTTGCTAGACTGCATTGGGGGACGCCGGTGCCCGCGATCACACTTTTGAACAAAATCCGCATCAGCGATGACGCCGTCTTTCGCGAGATCGACGGCGAGGCGGTCGTGCTGAATCTGGCAAGCGGGATCTATTTCGGGTTGAACGGCGTCGGAACGAGGGTCTGGCAGCTCATCGAGCAACGCGGCTCGCTTGAAGCCGTGCGCGACGCGCTCGTCGCGGAGTTCGACGTCGACGCGGACACCGCGGCGCGCGACGTGACGAGCCTGGCTGCGGACCTGGCCGCGCGCGGCCTGGTGGAGCTAGAGTAGCGTCACCGCCGCGGCCTCGTCCGTATTGACACGCGGCTGACCCGCGAACGACTATTAAAAGGATGTACTCATCGGCGTCGCGCCGGCTGTGGGCCGCGCTCTGCGTGGCGCTGGCTGCAGCGGTGCAGGTTTCCCCGCCCCGGGCCCAGGCGGACGACATGCTGACGCTGCAGTTCACCGTCGGCAGCGCAACCGGCGGCACCTCTCCCGGACACTTCATCTTCCCGTTCGGCCTCGCGATCGATTCGACCGGCCGTTTCATCGTCACCGACACCGAGGAATACGACGCGCTCGATGCCGACCGCGACGGCGACGTCTTCGAGGTTCACCGCGCGAACAATCGAGTGCAGATCTTCCGGCCGGATGGCGCCATTGAAGCGGTCGCCGGCGGCACGGGAAGCGAGCCGGGGCGGTTCTGGTATCCGACGGGCGTCGCGGTCGATGCGCTCGATCAGATCGTCGTCGTGGATTCAGGCAACCATCGCATCCAGATCCTCAGCCCGGCGGCCGCCGCCGGCGGTCCGCGGTTCGTCCGCGAGTACGGGGCGTTCGGCAATTTCGATGTGCTCGACCCGGCGTCAGAGCCCGGTCACGCGCCGGCCGACCGGTTCTATTTCCCCACGAGCGCGGCGGTGAAGCCCGGGACGCGCCTGCTCGATCCCGCGGATGAAACCGGCCGTCTCGCGGTCGTCGACAACGGAAATCACCGCGTCGTGGTGCTCGATGCGCAGCTGAACTTCGTGACGGAGTTCGGCGGGCATACGAGCGATGACAATCCGCCCGGCACGTTCGAGTATCCGTGGGGCGTCGCCATCGACGGCCAGGGCCGCTTCTTCGTCAGCGATCCGCTGAACCACCGCGTGCAGGTGTTCGACGCCGGCGGGGCGTTCCTCTGGGCGTTCGGCAGCGACGAGACGTCCCCGGTTCCGTTTGCCGCGGACTTGAGCTCTCCCTCCGCCGTCGGATTCGATCGCCAGGGACGGCTGCTCGTGGCCGACACCGACCGCAGCCGGATTCTCAGGATTGACCTCACCGCCGGCGCGGGCAGTCTGCTTCCGCGCTGCTCCGAGGTGAGCCTGTCGGGCGACTTGCACGAGTGCCGGGTCCTGACGAGTACGGGTGCGCACTACGAGGCGCTCGTCCTCGGAGGATGGGGCTCGGGTGATACGGAGTTCCGTTACGCGCAGGGCGTGGCCGGCGATGCGCTGGGCCGCGTGATCGTGGTGGACACCGATGGCCACCAGGTGAAGGTCTTCCAGCCCGCGCGGATCGAGGTCACCGACGTGACGGCGTCGGCAGGGCCGGCCGCCGGCAGGGTGGACGAGCCCGTGGCGCTCGAAGTGACCGTGGCGAACCGCGGCGGTTCCGCCCTGGGCGTGACGTTGAGCGTCAACGCGTCTCTGCCGGGAGTCCTCACCGGCGACGTGTCCGTTCCTCTCGGCCCTGGCGCCGAGCACACGTTTGTCCTGACATTCGTTCCCTCGCGCGACGGCGACTTGACGTTCGACGTGGGTGCGGACGGGCTCCACAGCACCGGCGCGAGGGTCCCGGCGGCGCCGGTGACGAGCAGCGCGGTCGCGATCGCTCCTGCCGCCGCGCCGAAACTTCTGGCGATGCTCAGTGCGGATCGCCCGTCGGCCGGCATCGGCGACACCGTGACGGTGACGCTCACGCTCGCCAATAGCGGGAACGTCGTCTTCGACACGATTGATCCGGTGCTGACGGCTTCCTCCGGCATCGTGACCGCGGTCGACGTACCGCCGCCCGACCTGTCGCCGCTCGCCCCCGGCGCGCGGCACCTGACCTACGCCTACAGGACGGCGGGCGAGGGCGTCGTCACCTTTTCGGCGCACGTGAAGGCCACCTACGACGCCGGGTCTGGCCGCCAGGCCTATCCGGCGCAGACGGTCCGCAGCGAGGAGGTTCGGATTCTCGCCGACACCGCGCCGCCGATCACAACGGTCTCGGTCTCTGAACCTGCGGGGCCGTCTGGCTGGCATCGGTCGCCTTTTACGGTGACGCTCACCGCCGACGATGGGGAAGGCAGCGGTGTCGGATCGATGACGTATCAAGTGGCCGCCATCCAGTCGTCGGCGAAGACGGTCAACGCCGGCTCCGTCTCCATCGACGTCCCTCAGGCGTTCCAGGGGCCGACGACGATCACGTTTTTTGCGACCGACCGGAACGGCAACGCCGAAGCGCCGCGAAGCGCGCGGTTCCTTCTGGACAGCGTCGCGCCCGACATGGGGCGCGCCGGGGTATCCCCGGCGGCGAACCCGGCCGGATGGCACAACTCGAACGTCGTCGTCAGCTTCATCGCGGGGGACAGCGCGTCGGGCATTGCGTCGATCACGTCGCCCGTGACGGTCACGACCGAGGGGGCCGGCCAGGCGATTCGCGGGACCGCGCGCGACCAGGCAGGAAACGAATCCCACGCGCAGGCCGTTCTGAACATCGACAAGACGCCGCCCGTCATTTCGTACACGCTGAGCGAGCCGCCGAATGCGAAGGGGTGGCATCATCAGCCGGTCACGGTGTCGTTCTCGGCGGCCGATCAGCCCGGGCTGTCCGGGCTCGCGGTGCTCACGCCACAGCAGGTCACGATTTCCAGCGACGGCGTGGCCGCGGTCAGCGCGTCGGCGACCGACCTGGCGGGGAATGTTTCCACGCTCTCGGTGACGATCCGGATGGATCGCACGCCGCCGTCGGTCCTGTGCGGGACGGTGAGCGGCGGCATCGTGTGGCCGCCAAACCACAAGCTGGTGCCCTGGAGGACCGTCGTGTCCGTGCTCGACGTCACGTCCGGGTCTGCCGGATTCGCGCTCGCGGGCGTCGGCAGCAGCGAGGCGGACAACGCCGGCGCCGACGGCAATACCGCCGGCGATATACAGGGCTTCGTGATCGGCACGCCCGATACCGGCGGCTTCGTCCGGGCCGAGCGTTCCGGCACCGGCGGCGGGCGCGTCTATTCGTTGATGTACGAGGGACGCGACCTGGCCGGTAACGTGGCGAGCTGCACGGCGGCGACCGCGCACGTGCCCCACGACCGCTCGGACAAGCGCTAGGCCATCCGCGCCGTCGCGCCGCCATCACCGCTCGGGGGCGATCCCATCAGCGAGCGCGCAATGGTTCCCAGCCGATCGAGTGCGTGCGGAAGATCCAGCTGCCGAATGGGCACCATCGTCGTGAGCGCCGCGAGGTGCGCGAACGATCGCTCGAGCTGGACTCGATCCTCGCAGTCGAGAAGGTACGTGGACGGCACGAGTTCCATGACGGGTGTGCCGCCGGTGAGTCGCGCAATCTTCGTGGGGGCTCCGGCGGGAAGAGGGCGCACGATGTACACCGCCGCGAGCGGGGCGGCGTCGACGGAAAACGGCAGGGCGCCCCGCGCGAGCCGCTTCTTGCTGGTGTAGTGCGCCACCTCGGACGTCCCCTCCTCGTCCGCCTCCAATCCCGCGAGCATGTCCGGCCACAAGCGCAACCCGGGATAACTCGGAACGGCCAGCCAGTCCGATCCCGTCCGCTCCAGGAGCAGGCAGTCGTCGGAGACCAGACGACAGCCCGCGGCGGCCATCGCGGCGGCAAGGCTCGACTTGCCGGCGCCTGCGGTTCCGGCGAATGCCACCGCGCGGCCGTCGGGCAGGACGACGCCGCTCGCGTGAATCACGAAACGCCCGGCGCCGCTCAGCGCGAGCGGCCAGACCTGATCGAGCAGCAGGTGGCGGAGCGTTTCGGGTGGCATCTGGCGGCGCGGGCGTACCGAGATGTGTGAGCCATCCCGCGAGACTTCGAAGTCTGCCAGTCCCGGGAACCGCAGCAGGTAACCGGAGGGCAATCGCGCGAACGAAACCCAGCGCCGGCCGGCTTCCTGCCAGTGGTGATACCACCGCGGCCGCTGGCGGGCGCGCGCGGCGGTCGCCAGCTCGAACAGACAGGAAGGGGTACCCGACGCGGGTAGAAGCTCGGGCAGCGCCAGGCTGCTTTCCACTATGAACCCGGATAACCGGTAGCGCGCCATCAGGTCAGCGCCCGCTCCTCATCGACGTCGGGGCGAACGGCATCGCGTGCGTATCGCGTCACCACTTCGGCAACGAACACGGCGGCCTCGTGGCGGGAGGCGAACAGATCCGTGTGCCGGCGGTAGACCTCGTCCTCGATCGCCGCCAGCGTGCGCGTGCCGTCGCAGAGTTCCAGCGCCGATCGACGGGCCAGGCCGCGCGGTGTCAGGGCAGGACGGAACCCGGGGCGCGTGTGCTCGAGGTCTTCGCGCGTGAAGAGCATCCCTCGCAGCGTCGAATGGCGAAACACGTCGCTGCCGGAGGACCGTGTCACCCGCACTTCCCAGGCAACCATCAACTGGCCAGGCAGCACCTCGACGCGCACGTCAACGCGGTCGCCTTGCATCACCCGGACCGGGCGTTCGATCGGCAGCAGGACCTGGCGCCGGCGGATGCGGGCCGCGTCGAGCGGAGAGTTCGTCATCGTCACGCCGGGCGCCAGTTCCGCGCTGAACCAGCCACCGATCCCGTGCAGCACCCCTGCGCGGGCGATGGGAAGCGTGACATCAAACGAGAATCGTTCCGACGTTGCCGACGCGAGGTCGAGCCGAACCGTGGCGGCCGGCGGCCCCAGCAGATGCTCCGGGCGGAGCCGCGCCGGATACACGGTGTTGGCGGCCAGGTGGCGAACGGAGTGGAAATCAAGTCCGGCGGGCTGCAGATCCCAGAACTCGATCCGCTCGTACATCTGCCCGCTCTCGACGGGCGCGACGTGGAGGGTGATGGCGGCGGGCACGAAGCGGGCGTCCGGCTCGAGCAGTCGCGCGCGCGCGTCGGCCACGCACTCGAGGATGCCCCCCTCGAAGCCGAAGCGCCCGATCTGGTCGGTGACGATCACGTCGGCGCGCTCCGGAAGCGTGACGGTCGTCGAGTGCCCCCGGACGAACGTCAGTCGATCGTGCATGCCGTTCGCATCGCGCACGGCCGACGCAAGGCCGATGATTCCGGTCGCCTCGATTGCGAACACGATGCGCGCGCCGGCCCGGCAGGCAAGCAGGCCGAGCACGCCGGTTCCGCTGCCGAGATCGACCACGCGATCGCCCGGGCGGACGACGGCGTGTATCGCGCGCGCGAACGCGTCGAGACGATGTCGATCGCGGAGATACTGCCGGTGTTCGTCGATGACGCGTGACACGATGGGACGGGCTTACGTCCGATTCGTCCGATGCAGCGTTTCGTAGCGCCGGCCCGGCGTGGCGCCGAGCAGCGTCCGCCCCTGGTGTTCGAGCCACGCATGGGCGTCGAGGGTCGCGCGTGCGCGGCGGACGCCGACCACCACGGCGGCATCGAGCCCCTCCGAGCGGAGGAGGCGTTCGAGTGCGAGCGCCTGTTCGAGGCATGTCGGGCGGAACGGCAGGTGTCTGGCGGCGCGCTGGACCGCCAGCGCGAACTGGGCGGCGGTCTCAAGGTCGGTCCTCGATGGGTGCGGCACAGGCCTCCGCCACGCCAGCGCGCGCCGCGGCGTGAGCACCAGCCAGGCGCGCGCCGCGAGCAGCCAGAGAGCCGCACGCAGGGTGCGCATACCGGTCACAGGCAGACGCGGAGCATGTTGCCGGTGGCCTTCGTGGTGATGCCGCAGGTCTGCGTCAGCTTGCCAACGCTGCCGTACTCCACCAGGCGCGGCGGCTCGTAGCGCCGTCGCGCCGGCTGCGGTGGTTCAGACGGCTGACGTGCCCCGGGTTGTGCCGGAGTGTTCTCTGTCACCGTTCCCCTCCAGAGCCTCGAGCCAGAGTTCAAGGCTCAGTATTGACCACAGGAAGCCGCTTACGGGAATGTACGCCTCATCGCCACGCCTGTAAAGCGACATCATGTGCCCGTAGAGCGCCCGTACCTTGTCCTCGTCCACCCAGCCGCGGTCCGCCGTGCGGAGCCGGGTGAACGCCGCGCCCCCTCCAAACGCCTGCACGGCATCGACAAACGAACTGGAGAACTCCGCCTTGTCGTCGCGGGCGAGCACGCTTTCCGGCACGCCGCCATGAAGGCGGAGCGCGCGCCTCAACACCACCTTCGTCTTCCCGCCGGACCAGCGTTGAGGCTCGGGCAGCGCGAGACCGAACTCGGCGAGCCGGCGGTCGTTGAAGGGGTGGCGCTGCTCGATTCCCGCCGCCGCCGCGGCGCGCTCCTCCATCTCGTCGCCGATCATGGTCGCCGCGCACGTGGCGACGCGGTACACCTCGGACTGCGCGAGGGAGCGAAACCCCTGCACCCGCTCGGGGCGAAGGCGGTCGTCCAGGCAGATGCGCCGCCGGAACTCCGGCCGGATCCAGTCGAACGGTGGCGCGTGCCGCCGGAGGAGGCGCGCCACGGAGCGGACTGGAGCCGGCACCACCGGCGCGAGCGCGCCGCGCGCGAGGCTCGCCAGCGAGTAGTTGCGGCCGGGCAGCCGCGCGTCGGCGCGCAGCTGCCGCCACGCGGCGACCAGGCGCCCGCGGCGCAGGAGATCGGTCGTGTGGGCCGGGCTGCCGGTGAACCAGTCGTCGCCGCCGTACCCGGTGAGGGCCACGCGCGCGCCGGCTTCGCGTGCAGCGCGACGCAGCGGATCGAGAATCGTCCCGTTCGGGTATTGCGGTACATCGAGCGCGGCCACGGCCTCTGCCCTGTACGCCTCCGCCGGCGCGGGGCTCATGTCGATCGCCCGAAGCGGGATGGCCGTGTGGCGTGCCACCGCCTCGATGTGGCCCCCTTCGTCGCACGCGCGGCCGGGAAACCGCAGCGCGAGCGCCAGCAGAGGCACGGCACGCGCGGTCGCGAGCCGCGCCGCGACTCCGGCGATCGCCGACGAGTCGAGCCCGCCGCTGAGGAAGAGCGCAACGGGTGAGGTCGCCGGCAGCCGGCACTCGATCGCGCGCGACAACAGATCGACAAAATGCTCGGCGTACTCGCTGTCGCGCGCGTACCGGATCTCGCGGCCGCGATCGAAATCCCAGTACCGCCGCGTGCGGCACCCGAGCGCGTCGGCGACGAGCAGGTGCGCGGCGGGCAGCCGTCGCACGGCGGCATTGAGCGTCGCGTCGCGGCTTTGAAGGACGCCGATGAGGTGCTCCGCGACGACCGCTTCGTGGACGTCGCGCGGCACGTCGGGGTCCGCAAGGATGGCGCGCGGCTCGGAGGCGACCAGCACCAGCCCGTCCGCCGCGTGGTAGAAGAGCGGCTTCTGTCCCATGGCGTCCCGCGCGCAGACGAGCTTGCGGCGCGGGCCGTCCCAGATCGCGTAGGCGAAATCGCCGAGCAGGCGGGCCGCCGACTCCTCGCCCCACTCGCGGTAGGCGCCGAGCGCGAGCGAGGCGTCGGCGGTCATGTCCGCGTTCTGCCGGGGGAGCGCCGCCGCGATCTCCGCGCGGTTGTCGAGGCGTCCCGCAAAGACAATGGCGCAGTCGTCGCGAACCAAAGGCTGCGGCAACGCCGCTTCGAGGGATGGCGCGAGCCGCGCGTGGCCGAGCGCGACGCACCCATGTTGCCAGGCACCGACGCCGTCCGGGCCGCGGTACGAGAGCGTGTCGATGAGCGGAGCGAGCCGCGCGTGCTCCGCGGGACGGCCGTCCGGATGGTATAGCGCAACGAACCCGCTCATCGACTCGATGTTACCGGAGACGCTATGCTTGGCACACACGATGAGTCCAGGGGTGACCAGGCGACCTCCGGCGCCCGGACCGCTTGTCGCGGCCGAGCACCTGACGCGAGCGTTCGCCGCAGTACGCGGACGGGCGCCCGTCGAGGCCGTGGCGGACGTGTCCTTCCGCGTGGAGGTCAACGAGGTCGTCGGGGTCGTCGGCACCAACGGCGCCGGCAAGACCACGCTGCTGGACATGCTCGCGACGACCTTGGCGCCGACCCGCGGGACGGCGCGCATCGGGGGATTCGACATTCGTGACGCGGCGGGGGCGGCGCGCGGCATCATCGGCTACGTGCCCGCGGGCGGGCGGGCGCTGTATCCGCGTCTCACCGTCAGGCAGAACCTGCAGTTCTTTGCCGCGCTCTACGGCTTGACCGGCCCGCAGGCGGACGCGCGGATCGCGGAGTTGCTGGAGGTCTGCGGCGCCGCTGCGTGCGATCGCGTGCGCGTCGATCGCGTGTCGGATGGGATGGCGGCGCGCGTGGCGCTCGCGCGGGCGATGCTCCACGGCCCGAGGCTGCTGCTGCTCGACGAACCGGAACGATCCGTCGATCCCGTGCACCGCCCGGTGCTGCTCGGGGCGATCCGCCGGTTCGCCGATCGCGCCGGGGGCGGGGCCGTCATCGTCACGCACGGGCTCGATGACGTGCTGGAGGTCTGCGACCGCGTCATGGTGATGCGCGACGGCCGGCTGGTCGAGACGCTCGATCTGCGGCGCGGCGTGCGCGATCGCGAGCTGATCTCGCGCGCGATCGCCGGCGAGGCCGCCGTATGATCGCGTGGGCGCTCCAGCTCCGCGCGTTCGTGCTTCGCGACTTTGTCACCGACGTCAGCTACCGCGTGTCGTTTGCGATCAGCGTCCTGGACGCCTTGGCCGGCGTCGGCGCGTATTACATGCTGTCGACGATGATCGGGGCGCGGCCGGGCGGCTACGATGCGTTTGCGTTCATCCTGACGGGCCTCGTGATGAACAGCGCCATGTCCGCGGCCCTCGTGTGCCACTCGCAGGCGATCCGCGCCAGCCAGCAGAGCGGGACGCTGCCGCTCCTCGCCGCATCACCGCTGAGGTCGCGCAGGCTCCTGACGCTCTCGGCCGGATACCCCCTGCTGCGCGCGTCGCTCGAGGGCGCTCTCTACCTCTGTGCCGGCGTGTGGCTCGGCGTGACGCTGCGGGGCGCCGGCCTCGCCGGCGCGCTGCTCGTGTTCGCGGTATCGCTCGGGGCGTTCAGCGCGATCGGCATGTTGTCGGCCGCCTGCACGGTCGTCTGGAAGCGAGGCGACCCGATTCCCTGGCTGTTCGAGGCCGCGTCCTGGCTGCTCGGCGGCGTGTTCTTTCCCGTGGAGCTGCTGCCCGCGCCGCTGCAGGCGATCTCGAGGCTGCTGCCGATCACCTACGCGCTCGACGCCATCCGCCCCGCCCTGCTGTCAGCGGCCGGCATCGGCGAGATCCTGAACGGCGCGCTGCCGCTCGTCGCCTTCGCGGCGCTGGCGCTCCCGCTGGCCTTCGTCGCGTTCGACCGCGCGCTGGCGCGCGCGCGCGCGGAAGGGACGCTGAGGCAGTTCTGACGTGTATAACCTGAACGAGTACGCCTTTCTGCTGGGCGATCCGCGGCGGATGCGCGCGTACGGCGACGCCATCGCGCGGACGGTGGGTCAGGGCTCGGTGGTCGTCGACCTCGGCGCCGGGGGCGGCGTGCTCGCGGTTCTCGCCGCGAAGGCCGGGGCGCGCCGCGTGTACGCGATCGAAGCGATGCCTCTCGGCTCCGTCGTTGCGGATGCGGCCCGGCGGTCCGGCGTCGGCGAGATCGTCACGTTCGTCCATGGTCTGTCCACCGAGGTGACGCTCCCGGAGCGCGCTGACGTGATCGTGTCGGATCTGCACGGCGTGCTGCCGCACTTCCGCGAGCACTTGCCGGCGATCGTCGACGCACGCGAACGGTTCCTGCGTGACGGCGGCGCGCTCATTCCCGCACGCGAATGGCTGCAGGCGGCGCTCGCCGATGCGCCGGACCTGTATCAGCGGCGCGTGGCGGTTTTCGCCGGCGCGCCGTACGGCGTCAACATGGACGGGTTGCGCGAGATGGCCGTCAACCGCTGGTACTCCGGCCCGAAAGAGGACGTGCGTCTCATGGACGGGCCGGCTGTCATCGCCACAATCGTGTACTTGGAGATCACGGGCCCGGATCTCGATGCCGCCTTCGACCTTGCCACCGTCGAGGGGGGAACGGCGCACGGCTTCTGCGTCTGGTTCGACAGCGAGCTTGCGCCGGGTGTGATGCTGTCGAACAGCCCGGCCCTCGAGGAGACGGTCTTCCGCCGCGCGTTCTTTCCGTTCGAACGGCCGCTGCGGCTTCGAGCGCAGGACCGCGTGCGCGTCCGCCTCCGCGCGGCGCTCCACGGACCGGACTACGTGTGGACCTGGGAGACGCACGGCGCCGATGCCGGAGCGGCCGCCCATTTCCGGCAGTCCACTTTTCGCGGTTACCCGATCCGATGACGGCGCGCCGGGTCAGCGATGGCGCCGCGGGCTGGGACGAGTACGCCGCGTTCTACGACTGGGAGAACGCGCGCACGCTCGGGCGCCGCGACGTGCCGTTCTGGCGCCGCCTCGCGACGCAGGTTGACGGTCGCGTGCTGGAGCTGGGCTGCGGCACCGGCCGCATCCTCCTGCCGCTTGCGCGAGCGGGCATCGCCATCACGGGCGTTGACCGGTCGGAGCCGATGCTGGCGTTCGCGCGTCGCCGGGTGCGTCGCAGTCGCGTCACGCCGCTCAACGCCGGGCTGGTCCGCGGGGACATTCGCGCGCTGCCGCTGCGCCGCGCGGCGTTCGGCATGGTCATCGCGCCGTACGGCATGCTGCAATCGCTGACGCGCGCGCGCGACCTCGCGCAGGCGCTCGAGTCGGTCGCGCGCGTCCTGCGGAAAGGGGGCGTGTTCGGGATCGATCTCGTGCCCGATCTGCCGCGCTGGCGCGAGTACCGCAACCGGGTGACCTTGCGCGGGCGCGACCGGGCCGGCGCGGCCATCGCCCTGCGCGAGTCGGTCCGGCAGGATCCGCGGCACGGCCTCACGATCTTCGACCAGGAATATTCACGCCGCCTCGGCCGCCGCACCGAGACCCGCCGCTTCTCGCTTACCTTCAGGACGCTCTCGGTGCCCGAGATCGCCGCGCGCGTGGAAAAGGCCGGATTTGCCATGGACGCGGCGCTCGGCGACTACGATGGGGGGCCGTGGGACGCACGCGCGGACGTCTGGATCCTGCTGGCTCGGCGGTGCTAAGATATTGATTTTGACGAGGTTCTGAGCATGTCCGGCCATTCCAAGTGGCACACGATCAAGCACAAGAAGGGTGCCGCGGATGCCAAGCGCGGCAAGATCTTCACCCGCATCATCAAGGAACTGACGGTCGCCGCTCGGAACGGCGGCGGTGATCCCGATTCGAATCCCAGGCTGCGCACGGTGATCGCGGACGCCAAGGCTGTCAACATGCCCGCCGAGAACATCAAGCGGGCGATCCGCCGCGGCACGGGCGAAGAGCCGGGGATGTCGTACGAAGAGGTGATGTACGAAGGGTACGGCCCCGGCGGCGCGGCGGTGCTGATCGACGTGCTCACGGACAACAAGAACCGCACGGTCGGCGAGATCCGCCACATTCTGTCCAAGAACGGCGGCAACCTCGGCGCCGAGAACTCCGTCGCCTGGATGTTCGACCGCAAGGGCTACATCGTCGTCGAGAAGAGCAAGGCTGACGAGGAGCGGTTGATGGACGCGGCGCTCGAGGCGGGCGCGGACGATCTCCGCGACGATGGCGACAACTGGGAGATCATCACGGCGCCGGAAGCCTACCCGCAGGTGCTCGACGCGGTGAAAAAGATGAACGTCGAGCCCGCGAGCGCCGACATCGCGATGCTGCCGCAGAACTACGTGAAGCTCGAGGGCCGCACGGCGGGCCAGATGGTGAAGCTCATGGACGCGCTCGACGATCACGACGACGTGCGCCGCGTCTGGTCGAACTTCGATATCGAGGAGAAGGAGATCGAGGCCTCCCTCGCGTGAAGATCTTCGGAATCGATCCCGGTTCCGAGCGCACCGGCTACGGTTGCATCGAGACCGACGGCAGCCGGCACCGGCTGGTCATCTGCGGCGCGATCGGCGCCGCGCCGAGCGTCGACTTTTCCGAGCGGCTCCTGATCATCCATGACGGCCTCCGCGCCCTGCTCGAGGAGCACCGGCCCGATGCCGTCGCGATCGAGGACATCTTCTACGCGCGCAACGTGCGCAGCGCGTTGAAGCTGGGACACGCGCGCGGCGTCGCGCTGCTCGCGGCGACGGAGGCGGGCGTGCCGGTCACGGCGTATTCGCCGGCGGAAGTCAAGCGGGCCGTCGTCGGGTACGGCCGTGCGGAGAAGCAGCAGGTGCAGCGCATGGTGTGCCTGCTGCTCGGGCTCACGGCGGCCCCCTCGCCGTATGACGCGTCGGACGCGCTGGCGATCGCCATCTGCCACCTGCACACGGCCGCGCCCGCCGGCACCCGCGTGCCCGTGCCGATTGCGACGGGGCTGCCGCGCACCTGGCGCCGTTTCGATCCGTCGATGCATTCGTCGAAGAAACTGCATTGATCGCATTCCTGAGCGGGCGCATCCTCGACAGGCATCCGCAGCGCATCATCGTCGATGTCCACGGTGTGGGCTACGACGTCCAGGTGCCGCTGTCGACGTTTTACAATCTGCCCGATGCGGGCGGCGACGTGGCGCTGCACGTCCATACGCACGTGCGGGAGGACGCGATTGCGCTCTTCGGGTTCGCGACGCGGCTGGAGCTGGAGCTGTTCGAACGCCTGATTGCGATCAGCGGCGTCGGCCCGAAGCTGGCCCTCGCGGTGCTGTCGGGCATCGAACCCGGCGAGCTGGTTCGTGCGGTGCGGCTGCAGGATGTCGCCCGCCTGACGACGATCCCCGGCGTGGGCAAGAAGACGTCCGAGCGGATCGCGCTCGAGCTGAAGGACAAGCTGCCGAAGGGACTGCAGGCGGACGTCACCAGGCCGCGCTCGCCGCAGGACGAGCTGCGTGACGACGTGATCTCGGCGCTGCTGAACCTCGGGTATCAGCGCACCGCCGCGGAGAAGGCGATCGAGAAGGCCGCGGACGGGGGCGGCAGCTTCCAGGACGTGTTGAAGCGCGCGCTGAGGGCGCTGGCGACGTGAACGATCGGCTCCTCGCGTCCGTCCGTGCCGACGAGGACGTCCAGTACGAGTCCGGGCTGCGGCCGCGCACGCTGGACGACTACATCGGGCAGGACCGGGTCCGCGAGAACCTGCACGTGTCGATTGCCGCGGCCAAACAGCGCCGCGAGGCGATCGATCACGTGCTGCTCTACGGCCCGCCGGGACTGGGCAAGACGACGCTGGCCTACGTCATCGGCAACGAGATGGGCGTGCCGGTGCGTGCGACGGCGGGACCCGTGATCGAGAAGCCGGGCGATCTGGCCGCGATGCTCACGAACCTGCAGGAGCGCGAGGTCCTGTTCATCGACGAGATCCACCGCCTGAGCCCGTCCATCGAGGAGATCCTCTATCCGGCGATGGAGGACTACGAGCTGGACATCGTCATCGGGCAGGGGCCGGGCGCGCGATCGGTGAAGGTGCCGCTGCAGAAGTTCACGCTCGTGGGCGCGACCACGCGCGCGGGGATGCTGACCGGGCCGCTGCGCGCCCGCTTCGGCATCGTCCACCGGCTGGATTTCTACACCGAGGCGGACATCCGTGAGATCGTGCGGCGGTCGGCGCGGATCCTCGGCGTCACCATCGATGAACAGGCGCTCGGAGAGATCTCGCGGCGCTCGCGCGGCACGCCACGCGTGGCGAACCGGCTGCTGCGGCGCGTGCGCGACTTCGCGCAGGTGCGCGCGGCCGGGGATATCACGGCGCCGGTGGCGGCCGACGCGCTGAAGCTGCTCGAGGTGGACGAGCACGGGTTCGACGAGGTCGACCGGCGGCTGCTGCGCACGATCATCGACAAGTTCAACGGCGGGCCGGTGGGCGTGAACACGCTCGCCGCCGCGATCAGCGAAGACAAGGACGCGATCGAGGACATCTACGAGCCGTTTCTGATGCAGATCGGCTTCCTCGACCGCACCCCGCGCGGCCGCGTCGCGACCGCGCGGGCGTACGAGTATTTCGGACTGGACGCTCCGGGAAAGGACTCGCGACTGTGGTGAACCACGCCGGAAGGCGCGTGAAGATTGCGGCGCTCTCGACCTACGTTCCTCCCAAGCTCCTGACCAACGCCGACCTCGAGAAACTCGTCGAGACGACCGACGAGTGGATCCTGCAGCGGACCGGCATTCGCGAGCGCCACATCGTCGAGCCGGGCGTCGCCACGAGCGACCTCGCGAAGGAAGCCGCCCTCGCCGCGATCGCCAAGGCCGGCATCACGCCCAAGGACATCGGCTTCATCGTCGTCGGCACGACGACGCCGGACATGTTCTTCCCCAGCACCGCGTGCCTGCTGCAGAACAAGATCGGCGCGGCCAACGCGTGGGGGTTCGACCTCGGCGCCGCCTGCTCCGGCTTCACCTTCTCGCTCGCCACCGGCATGCAGATGGTGGCGACCGGCTCGACCGACTACGCGCTCGTCGTCGGCGCCGACGTGATGTCGAGCATCATCGACTACACCGACCGCACGACCTGCGTGCTGTTCGGCGACGGCGCGGGCGCCGTGGTGCTCGCGCCGGCCGCCGACCACGAGCCGGGGATCGTGGCCTTCGAGCACGAGATCGATGGCAGCGGCGGCGCCGCGCTGTGCATGCCCGCCGGGGGGAGCCTGAGGCCGGCGTCGCATGAGACGGTCGACCAGCGCCTGCACTACGTGAAGCAGGACGGCGCGACCGTGTTCAAGTTCGCCGTGCGCAAGACCGAGGAGATTGCCCGTCGCCTCCTCGACAAGACCCACACGAAGCCCGAGGACGTCAAGCTGTTCATCTCGCACCAGGCCAACCGCCGGATCATCGAGGCCGCGGCGGACCGGCTGGGGTTCCCGCCCGAGAAGGTGGTCGTCAACCTGGAGCGGTTCGGCAACACAACGGCCGCGACCATCCCGCTGGCTTTGAACGACGCGATGAACGAAGGCAAGCTGAAGAAAGGAGACCTGGTCCTCCTCGCGTCGGTCGGCGCGGGCTTTACGGTGGGTTCCGTGCTGCTCCGCTGGAGCTATTAAGGCCGAAGGCCGGAGGCCAGAGGGCGACGAGACCTCGGCAACGCATGACGGATGCTAGAATCCGGCTGACCCGAGCATTTTGATTCCACTGTTTCGGGCTTCCGAGGAGCAAGTGGCCAAAACCAGGGGGAAGTCCCCGTACGCGCGCCGGCCGGGCGGGGGCGCCGGCAAGGTTGCCGAACGCTACGTCCACCCGGAGCAAACGAGCCCCATGCGGCCCGACGTTGGGACGCAGTCGCAGTTCCGGAAGAAGAAACCGCCGCAGACCTATCGGTACGATTCGTCGCTGTCGCCTGCGCTCGACTGGGACGGCGCCAATGGCACGCGCGAGCTGGGCGAGTGGCTGCTCGATGCCATTGCCCGCGCATCGAGGCTCAATCCGCCCCACGAATTCGCCGAACCGCAGGAGTTTCGCTCTTCGGGCGGCCTTGTCCTTGTCACCGTCCGCGGTCTCACGGATGCTGTTGAACAGTTGAAGCGGCTCGCGAAGCCGTTCCTGAACTGGGCCGGGAAAGCCGAGCGCCTGTCCTTCGACGTCCCGACGCTCCCGCTCTTCGTCCACGAGCGCCTCTCCACCAAGACCATCGTCGACACGCTGGTGGGCCACCGGACCGACAGGCAGCTCGATCTCTACGACATGTTCGGCGACCCGCAGCACTCGATCACCGACCAGGTGCTGCGCGCGTACGAGTACCAGGACAAGTGGGTCAACCGCATGGTCCTCGGCGACTCGCTTGTTGTGATGAACTCGCTGCTGCAGTACGAGGGGCTGGGCGGGCAGGTGCAGATGATCTACATCGACCCGCCGTACGGCGTGAAGTTCGGCAGCAACTTCCAGCCGTTCGTCCGGAAGCGCGATGTCTCGCACAACGATGACGAGGACCTGACGCGCGAGCCGGAGATGGTGAAGGCGTACCGCGACACGTGGGACCTGGGACTGCACTCGTACCTGACCTACATGCGCGACCGGCTCCTGATGGCGCGCGAGCTGCTGACCCCCTCGGGCAGCGTCTTCGTCCAAATCAGCGATGAAAACCTGCATCACGTGCGCGAACTGATGGATGAGGTCTTCGGGACGGAGAACTTTGCTAGCGTGATTCCGTTCCGCAAAAAGACAATGCCATTGGGAGCCAAGTATGTAGAGAGTGTGACCGACTACCTATTGTGGTACGCCAGGGACTACGAGAAGCTTCGCTACCATGAGCTGTTGCAGTTGATGGATGTGCAAGGTGACACCCACTGGAACTATGTGGAATTGCCTGATGGGTCACGTCGTAAGATGACAAGCGACGAGGTCGCCGATCACACACGCTTGCCGACAGGAGCGGTCCCGTGTCAGCTCGTATCCCTTTATCCCGCCGGTGTGAACCAGTCAGGGCTTTTTCCATTTCAGTACCGGGGAAAGACCTACAAGCCACCACCCGGTAACAGTTGGTTCACGAACGAAGAAGGAATGAAGAATCTCGCAGCCGCCGATCGTCTCGAGCCGTACGAGGACGGCGAGACACTACGGTATGTCCTTAAACTTACTGATAGCGGCTATTCGGCAATCACGAATCTCTGGTCGGACACGTCCGCGCCGTCGGACAAGATGTACGCGGTCCAGACCAGCGCGAAGGTCATTCAGCGATGCATCTTGATGACAACGAACCCTGGGGATCTCGTGTTGGATCCAACATGCGGTTCGGGGACTACCGCGTACGTAGCGGAAGAATGGGGGCGGCGCTGGATCGCAATAGACGTTAGTCGTGTTCCTCTCGCGCTCGCGCGACAACGGCTGCTGACAGCCACGTATCCTTGGTACGAGCTCGTCGATCCAGCGCGGGGGCCAGTCGGCGGCTTTGTCTACAGACGTCGCCAAAACAAACGCGGCATCGAGGTCGGCGGTATTGTCCCATACGTAACAAAGGGCAGCGTGGCGAGCCAAGAAGTCTCTGCAGAACTGGTCAGAGTTGATGCACCCGAACGATCAGACGCAATCGTCCGCGTCACGGGCCCCTTTGCGTTCGAGGCGACGATCCCCACGCCGGTGGACTGGGAAGGGGATGGCGTCGAGGATTCGGGCGTCGAGCAGGCGGAGGATTACAGCTCGTTCGTCGAGCGGATGGTCGAAGTCCTGCGCCGATCGCCGGTGCTGCACGTGGGCGGCGGCCGGACCGTGCAGCTCGCGAACCTGCGACAGCCGGCCAAATCGCTGTCGCTCTCGGCGGAAGGGATCTCGCTCAACGGAGACCAGAAGCCGGTGGCGTTCGTGTTCGGCCCCGAGAACGGCGCGATCAGCGAGAAGCTGGTCCACGCGGCGCTGAAGGAAGCGCACCTGAAGTCGTACGCGCACTTGTATGTGATCGGCTTCGCGATTCAGCCGCACGCACGTGAGCTGGTCGAGAACGCCGCCGCCGTCGGATTCCTCCCCGCCACCTACGTGCAGGCGACACCCGACCTGATGATGGGCGACCTGTTGAAGAACATGCGGTCGAGCCAGATCTTCAGCGTCTGCGGCCTGCCCGAAGTGAAGGTCCACGCGGCGAAACCGGAAAAGAGAGACGCACCACCGTGTTTCCAGCTGGAGCTGGTAGGTCTCGACACCTTCGATCCCGCCACGATGGCCGTGGATCACCGCCGCGGGGACGACGTGCCGGCGTGGTTCGTGGACACCGATTACAACGGGCTCTGCTTCCACGTGTCGCAGGCGTTCTTCCCCCGGACGGGGGCGTGGAACGACCTGCGTAAGGCACTCAAGAGCGATTACGACGACAGCGTCTGGGAACACCTGGCGGGCACGAGGAGCGCGCCGTTCGAAGCGGGCGAGCATCGCCAGGTGGCCGTGAAGGTCATCGACGACCGCGGCAACGAGTTGCTGGTTGTGAAGCCGCTCGCGGAGAACGCCTGATGATTCGCCGCGTCGTCATCGAGAACTTCAAGCGCTTCGACCGCGTGGAGTTTTCGCTTCCGGGCCATCTCGTCGTCGCAGGCCCGAACAACGCGGGCAAGACGACATTGCTGCAGGCGATCGCGGCGTGGAGCGTCGCGCTCACGAGGTGGAAAGAGCTGAACGACTTCCAGCGCCACGGCGGCTGGTACACGAAGGCGCCGATCGCGCGTCAGGCGTTTTCGGCGGTGCCGTTGCGCGCGTACGATTTGCTGTGGCGCGACCGCCGCTATCAAGGGACCATCGGCCTCACCGTCCAGACAGATGACTGGACGGTGAAGATGGAGCTGGAGGCGGACAGTACTGAGCAGATTTACGTCCGGCCGGACCGCAGCGTCGATCCAGCGCACTTGAGAGACATCACGCTTTCAACGGTGCTTGTGCCGCCGATGACCGGCTTGAGCACAGAAGAACCTGTCTACCAGCGGCCGAAACTCGATCAACTGCTGGGCCAGGCGAAACCGGGAGAGATGCTCCGCAACCTGCTGCTCGAGGCCCACCAGTCCGAGACGGCGTGGCGGGATCTTCAGAGCGCGATACGACGGCTCTTTGCCTACGAGCTGCTGCCTCCAGACGGCTCGCGCGCCAGCATCGTGTCCGAATATCGCACCCAGAACGGGACGCAACTGGACGTCGCCAGCGCCGGCAGCGGCTTTCAGCAGGTCCTGATGCTCCTGACGCTCCTAAACGCGCGGCCCGGGTCAGTGCTGCTGCTCGATGAGCCGGACGCGCACCTGCACGTGATCCTGCAGGACGCGATCCTCAGCGAGCTGCGAGCGGTGGCCGCGCGGCGGGAGTCGCAGTTGATTATCGCCACACACTCTGAAGTGATTATCGACGCCGCGGATCTGCGCGAGCTGCGCGTGCTGCTCGATCGCCCCGTTATGGTGGCCGACGACAGTCAGAGACAGGTCGTGCTGGATTCGCTCCGCGTGCTGTCGAACGAAGACATGATGCTGGCGCTCGTCTCGCCAGGAGTGCTCTACCTCGAAGGGCACACCGATCTCGAGATCCTCAGAGCCTTCGCTCGCGCGCTGCACCATCCCGCGGAAGCCCTGCTGACGACTGAGGTGTTCTGGCGTCCGGTCGTCGCGGAAGGGCCCGGCGGCGGTACGGGGATCAAAGCCAGGGACCACTACGACGCGTTGAGGCTCGTGAAAGCGATCCCGGCGCTG
>JACPDI010000053.1 GCA_016184105.1 Acidobacteriota bacterium | reverse complement strand
GCGCCGGCGGCGCGGGCTCGTGCGGTGCGATCAGCTGCGGCGCGCCGGTGAGCCCGACCCGCTGCTGCGTGCCGATGTAAATCGCGCCGAGGTCGTCTGCCGTCAGCTCGTGCGTCCGCACGATGTGCGGCGTGAGGAGCATCACGATGTCGGTCTCTTCCGTCCTCCTGTTGTTCGACGAGAAGAGCTGCTTGAAGCCCGGTACCCGGAGCAGGCCCGGCACGCCTCTCAAGCTGTCCGATGTGTTCTGGGAAATGAGACCGGCCAGCAGGTTCGACTCTCCCTCGCGCAGCCGCAGCTTCGTGGTGACCTTGCGGCTGTTGAAGCTCGGCACGGTCTGCCCTGCCACGCTGATGTCGGCGCCGAGCGCGCTGTTCTCGACCGCCAGCTCCAGGATGATCTCCCCCTCGTAGGTCACGCGCGGCGTCATCTCCACGTTGACGCCCACGTTGCGATACGTGAACGACGACTGCGGGATCGTGGCGAATCCTCCCGCCGCGGCGGCGCCAAAGACGGTCGACACCACCGGCACCTCTTGACCGAGGTTCAGCGTCAGCTTGGTGCCCTCCGCGCCGCGCAGCTGCGGCTTGGCCAGGATCCGCGTGTTGTTGTCCTGCTCCATGAAGCGGATGACGCTTGACGGCACCGACAGGTAGAAGTCAGCGGTGCTGACGCCCTGCGAAATCGTGTTCAGGTTGAAGGGGGCCGTCGTGGTCCCGCCGGTGCCCGTCGAAGGGGGCGCCTCCGGCGAGAAGAACAGGTTGACCGCGTAGGTGCCCAGGTCGATCCCGTACTCCTTCAGTCTCGTGCGGTTCACCTCGAGGATCTCGACGTCGATGACGATCTCCGCGCGCGGCTTGTCGTTGGCGCGGATGACGCGCTCGATGACGTCGATCATCGGCACCGTCGCGCGGACCGTAATCGTGTTCGCGGTCTTGTTCATCATCACGACGGGCTGCACGCCGGCCTGGGCGAGCCGCACGACCTGGTTGAGGACCTGCATCACCTCGGACGCGTCGGCGTGCGACAGGTAGAAGGTCTTGATCGCCAGCTCGTCGTACTGCGCGTGCTTGGTCGCGACGTCGGGGATGATGATGATCGTCCGCGGGTTCAGGACCTTGTAATAGAGGCCGTTGGACGCGAGGATCTGATCGAGCGCCTGCTCCAGCGTGACGCCGTCCAGGTTGACCGTGATCGGCCGCCCCACGACCGACTCCGCCTGGGAGTCGTACATCGTATTGATCCCGGCGGCGCTGGTGATCGTGTTGATCACGTCGCGCAGCGAGGCGTTGGTGAACGTGAACTTGAGCGGCGCCTTGGATGCCGGATCGAGCAGCGGCGGCGCCGTGCTCGTCCGCGCCTGCTCGCGGAGCTGCTCGATCCGCGGCCGCGGGCGCGCGGCCTCAATCCGCTCCCGGATCGTGCGCTCCAGTTCCGCGGCCTTCGACGCCGCCAGCCGGTTCGAGGCGTCGTACTCCAGGGCGCGGCGATACTCGCGCAGCGCCGCGTCCAGCTGATCCCCCTCCTCCAGCTCGCGCGCGCGGCTGATGTGATCGCGCGCGGCGTTCTGCATCGCGCGCTCCAGCCTGATCTTGTACTCCGCGCGATCGGGATCCTCCTGGACCGCGCGGCGGTAGTGCACCACGGCGGAGTCCCAGTCCCCGGCCCGCGAAGAATCCTCGCCGCGGCGGAACGCCCGCTCGGCGGCGCACGCCGACAGCATCAGCGCCGACATCAGCACCAGCGCGATCAGAGCTCCCGATCTCCGTCTCACACCTGCTCCATTCATTGGCCCGACAGCCGGATCGTCTGCTGCGCCCCCCCATGAACGTACTCCAGGACGATGGACTCCACGCCAATCCGGACGATGCGATAGCGCCCCTCGATGGTATCTCCCGTGCGCCCGTGGAAAACGCGGCGGCCGTCGCTGAGCGCGGCCATCCGGCCGGCGCCCGGCGATTCGATGATCCCGATGAACTTCAGCGGGATTGGCGGCGGCGGAGTCGGCCCGGCCGGCGCCGGCGGCGCGGGTTCGATCTCGCGCCGCGAGGCGGGCCCGCGTGCCTCCCCCGCTTCGTCATCTCCCCGCGGCGGCCGCCGCGCCTCGAACCGGAACGGGTTCCGATCGATCGCGCCAGGCCGGGCCCGTTCCCCCCGCAGCGCCTCGAGACGCACGTCAAGCTCGCGCGGCGGCGCGACGGCTCGTCCCTGTGTGTTGGACGCCTGGCGGGACGCGCCGGCCGGGGTGTCGGGCCGCGATCCGCCGCGCAGCATCACGGCCGCGACCAGCACGATCGCCAGCCCGGCGAGGATCACCCATTGCCGCGCCGGGCCCAGCCTCCCCCGGTCAATCGCCATCGCGGCCGTTCCGATAGTACGTCGCAAGGGCGAGGTTGAGCTGCAGCTCTCCCCCTTCGCTGCTGGCAAGCGCCACGTTCTCGATGATCGTGAACTCGTGCGCGGTCTCGAGCAGGTAGATGAAGCGCCTGACGGCGCCGTAGCTGCCTTGCAGATCGAGGGAGACGGCGAGCCGCGTGAGCGAGCTGTTTCGAACGGGCATGGCGTCGAACGAGGTGCGGCCCGGGTCGAGCCCCGCGTCGCGCGCGAGCCGTGCGAGCCGCAGGTACGTGATGCGGCGGGCGGCGGCGTGATCGCCGGGGAGCACCTCGGCGTAGAACTTCTGCAGCTCGCGGTCGGCGCGATCCTTGCCTTCGAGCGTCGCGCGGGCGATCGTCTGCTCGCGCTCCGCGGCGACACGCGACGTGCGGGCGACCGCTGCGCGCTCTTCGGCCCCCGCAACCTTGCGCGAGAGCGGATAGACCGCCACGGCATACAGCGCCACGTTGGCGAGCAGCACGACAAAGAGCAGCCACACGATGCCGCGTTTCTCCTGGAGCACGCGACGAACGGGAATCACAGCCCGGTCGGGGCCCCGGCCCCGCCTCCTGGCGCCGCGACCGGCGAAGCCGGCCCGGACGGCGCCGCCTCGTATTCGGCTGTCAGCGCCAGCCGGTGCAGTCCTTCCTCGGTGACGTCCTCCGCCCTCGGCTGGACCGACCGGAACGCGTTGGTCGTCTCGAGCTGTTCCATGAAGGCGTCGATGTCCTCCGCCCGGCGTCCCAGGACGACGAGGTGGACGGTCGTGCGCCCTCCCTCGATCGCGGGCCTCACCGACGACAGCATCACGTTGGCGGGCAGGGTGCGCTCGATCAGGTTGAAGAACTCCGTCCACGAGAACGTCCGCTGATCGATCAGCGCGTTGGCTTCGCGGGCGCCGGCCATCACCGCCTGCAGCTCGGTGTGATTGATCCGGGCGCGCAGCGCCGCCGCCTGGCGCCGCACGCGCGCGGCCGCGTCCTCGTCGCGGCGGATCTCCGCGGCGAGCGCCGTGCTGCGTGCCGACAGCGAGACCAGGCGATAGAGATTGAACGCGGTGAGCGCGACGATCGCCACCGCAACGAGCGCGATGGCCGCGTGCGCGGCGCGCTCGTTGTAGAAGGGGCGCGTGGCCAGATTGTTCCGGATCACGCGACCTCCCGCACCAGGATGCCGACCGGCGCCGCAAGCGCCTCGAGCAGCTCGGGCGCCGCGGCGATGCGATCGCGGAGCGTCGCGGCCCCGCGCGGATCCACGGCCTCGACCGGCACGCCGAACCGCGCCTCGATGTTGCGCCGCGTCTCGGCGGCGGCGCCGGCGGCCAGGCCGCTGACCACCACGCGCGCGAACCGGCCGCCGCCCAGGCGGTCTTCGTGGTACATCGCCGTCTGGTGCACCAGGTCCTCGACCGACTCGTCCTGCGCGGTCGTCTTGTTGCGGAAGAAGATCAGGTCGTGGCCGCGCACGATCGCGATCGACGCGTCCCCCACGGTCAGGTGCACGAGCATCCAGTCCCCATCGGGCGCCCCGGAGGCCAGCACGGCATTAATCAGGTTGAACGTGGCGAGATCGACGAGGCCGGCGTGCAGGCCGGCGCGCGCGCACACGGCTTCGTACTCCTCGATGATGTCGCGGCGGGCGACCGTCACGACGAAGTCGTTGCCGCTCCCGCGGTCCCACGAGACCTGCGCCGTGTCGATCGCGAACGGCACCGACTTTCGGACCTGCCACCGGATCAGCTGCTCGAGGTCCGCGGCCGACGAGGGGACGGTCTCGAACGACACGATGGACACGCGCGCCACCGCGTCGGGCAGCACGAGCGCCGCGCGCGTGCCGCGGAGGCCCGCGGCGTCGATGAGGCGGCGCAGCGCGTCCCCCGCGCTGTTGGCGTCCTGCACGTTGCGGCCGTTCAGCTGAGGCGCGAGCACGCCCGGCGCGAGCCGTTCCACGCCGTGCGCGCTCACGGTCGCGCCGCCCGGGCCGCGGTCCACCGACACGATCGCCACGCGATCGGCCGCGAACTCCACGGCGATGGCGGGAGGCTGCGCCTTGAGGAAGCTGCTTCGCGCAGCGGCGGGGCTCATTCGACGAACGTCACCTTGTTGATCTCGCGCAGTGTCGTCGTGCCGTTGAGGGCGCGCTCGACGGCGGACTCGCGCAGGAACCGCATGCCTTCCTCGCGTGCCATCTTCTTGATCTCCGAGGTCGGGCGGCGCTCCAGAATCATCTCACGGATGCGGTCCGTCAGGTCGAGCAGCTCGCAGATGGCGGTGCGTCCCTTGTACCCGGTGCCGCCGCACTCGATGCAGCCCGCCCCCTCGTAAAACGCGTGCGCCTGCGCCAGCCCCGGATCGAGCGCGGACTCCTCGAGCATCTCCCGCGTGATCGCCGCCGGGCGGCGGCAGTGCGTACAGATCGTGCGCACGAGCCGCTGCGCCAGGACGCAGTTGAGCGCCGAGACGAACTGGTACGCCTCGACGCCCATGTTCAGGAACCGCCCCAGCACGTCCACCACGTTGTTGGCGTGCACGGTCGTGAACACGAGATGCCCCGTCAACGCGGAGTTGATCGCGATCTGCGCCGTCTCGTTGTCGCGGATCTCGCCGACCATGATCTTGTCGGGGTCGTGCCGCAGGATCGAGCGCAGCCCGCGCGCGAACGTCAGCCCCTTCTTTTCGTTGATCGGGATCTGCGTGATGCCGTGCAGCTGGTATTCCACCGGATCCTCAATCGTGATGATCTTGTCTTCCGGCGACTTGATCTCGGAAAGCGCGGCGTAGAGCGTCGTCGTCTTGCCGCTGCCGGTCGGCCCGGTGACGAGCACCATGCCGTACGGCTCGGCGATGTACTTGCGGAAGCGCTTCAGCTCCAGCTCGGGGAAGCCGAGGATGTCGAGCCGCAGCTCCTTGAACTGCTCGCTGATCGATTCCTTGTCGAGGATGCGGATGACGGAGTCCTCGCCGTGCACGCTCGGCATGATCGACACGCGAAAGTCGATCGTCTTGCCCGGCAGCCGCAGCTTGAAGCGCCCGTCCTGCGGCACGCGCTTCTCGGCGATGTCGAGCTCCGCCATCACCTTGATGCGCGAGATGATCGTGCTGTGGAAGCGCCGGTCGATCGGGCGCATGGCGGGCTGCAGTACGCCGTCGATCCGGTACTTGACGTGCACCGCGTCGTCCTGGGTTTCCACGTGGATGTCGCTCGCGCGGCGCTGGATGGCCGTGTAGATCATCGAGTCCACCAGCCGGATCACCGGGCTGGCGTCGCTCGTGAGCTTCTCGACGGTGAGGCTCTCCTCGAGGTTCTCGTCCTCCCGCAGGATCTGCATCTGGAAGCCTTCGGTGGCCTCCTCGAGCACGCGCTGCGAGCTTTCGCTCTTCTTGAGGATCGACTGGATGGCCGACGGCGTGCCGACCGCGACCTTGATCGGCGTGCCCAGCAGCGCCGACAGCTCGTCGATGAGCGGGAGATCGGTCGGGTCCGAGACGACGATCACGAGGGCGTGGGCGTCCCGCCGGTACGGGACGAACCCGTAGCGCAGCATCAGGTCCGCCGGAATCGACCGGAACAGCTCCTGGTCGATCCGGAAGCGGTGCATGTCCACGAACTCGAGCCGGTAGCGCTCCGCCAGCCGGCGCGCGCGGTCGTTTTCCGCCGCCTGCTCGGCGGGGGTCGTCTCGCCGGCGCCCACGTAGAAATCGGGACTTCCGTTGACGGTCTTCTGGTCCATAGGGTTACGACAATACCGACGACAGCTGGAAGAGCGGCATGTAGAGCGCCAGCAGCAGCGCGGCGATCACCAGCCCCATCGTCACCAGCAGTATCGGCTCGACGAGCGTGACGAAGCGCCCAAGCGTGGTTTCGATCTCCTCGTCATAGAAATCGGCCAGGCTGTTGAGCATGTCCTGGAGCGCGCCGGTGGACTCGCCGACCTCCACCATCTTGATCGCGACATCAGGAAAGGACCGGCGTTCGAGCATGGCGCCGGCCAGCGACGAGCCCTCGCGCACCTGGTGGCCCGCCGCGAGCAGCTGGTCCGCCATGTACCGGTTTCCGATCGAGCGCGCGGCGATCTCCAGCGCGTTGACGAGCGGGATGCCGCCGCTCAGCAGCGTGGCGAGCGTGCGCGCCGCCTGGGCTGTCGAGAACTTCTGTACCACCGGCCCGCCAAATGGCAGCCGCAGCACGAGCCGGTCGAACCGCACGCGCTGCTCCGGCTTCTGCACCCAGGCCCAGAACCCCGCGGCGGCCGCCACGAGCGCCGCCGCGATGACCGGAAAATACGTGACCGCCAGGCCCGAGCCGGCCACGATCAGCCTCGTGGACAGCGGCAGCTCCTTGTCGAACTGGCCGTAGAAGCCGGCAAACGCGGGCACCACCTTCAACACGATGATCCCGACGACGATCAGCGAGAGCGCGGTGAGGATGGCGGGATAGACGAGCGCGGAGAGCGTGCGCCGCCTCACCGAGGCGATGACCTTCGCGTACGCCACGTAGCGGCGGATGACCTGCTCGAGGTTGCCGCTCTTCTCGCCGGCCATCAGCGACGCGTGATACACGCCCGGGAACATGTCTTTCTGCGCCTCGAACGCCTCGGAGAGCGACGAGCCGCCGCGGACGCGCTCGTGCACGTCATCGAGGACCGCTTTGAACGTGGGATTTTCGACCCGCTGCCGCAGGATGTCGGGCGACTGGACGAGCGGCATGCCCGCCTTGAGCAGCGTCGCCAGCTCCTGGTTGAACACCAGGAATTCGCGGCTGCTGACGCGCCGCCGCTGAGGCAGCCGGAGCGCCGGCGCAAACGGGAGCCGGCCCGCGCGCCGGATGGTCAGCACGTAGAGACCTTTGTCCTCCAGCTCGCGGCGGAGCGTCGCCTCCGAGTCGGCGACGTAAACGCCTTCGATGATGTGACCGGCGGCCGTTCCGAGCCGGCAGCGGTATTCCATCAGCGCCAAACTATAGCCTCATTTGGCGGCCCGGCGCAGTTCCCACCGCGCAGGGCTCCTTGCTCTTAGACCGTGGCGCAGGCGTGATGGCTCGGGCGTCAGTTCGAGGCGGGCGTCACGAGCGCGAGAATGCGGCGCACGTAGTTGCGCGTTTCCCGGTACGGCGGCATGCCGCCGAAACGCTGGACGGCGCCTTCCCCGGCGTTATACGCCGCGAGCGCGACCGACAGGTCAAAGCGGCCGAGAAGGCCCGCGAGGTGCTTGATCCCCGCCTCGAGATTCGCCTTCGGGTCGTACGGGTTGCGAACGGAGTACTGCCGGGCCGTCGCGGGCATGATCTGCATGAGGCCCATCGCCCCTTTGCGCGACCGCGCCTTCGACCGATAGCCCGACTCGACCTTGATGAGCGCCTTCACCAGCACGGGGTCGACCCCATGCGCCGCGGAAATGTCTTCGATCAGCCCCGCGTAAGGCACGACCGCCAGGCTCGACGGAAGCACGGCCGGCTCGACCGCTCGAGGCTCCGGATACGGAACTTCGTCCTCCTCGATGCGCTCGACGAGGGCCCTTTCGAAGCGGACCTCTCCGCCCGACCGCAACGACAGCACGACCGTGTCGCCCGCCTCACGGTGCGCCCTGACCGATAAGGTTCGGCCGGACGCCAGGAACACGAGCTCGGCGGAGGCGGGAGCGGCGGCGCATAGCCCGAGCCCTACGGTCGCGACGACCGCCACGCGATTCAGCTGCATGCGGAAGGCCAATCCTAGCATGCAGTTGCGCGAAGTGTCCAGAATCAATACAGTCGAGCTAGTCCTTTGACCCGACAAACACGTGGTACACGCGAATGCCCAGCTCGCGCGTGTCGGGTCCGTGGCCGGGCTGCCCCGCCGGGATCTGGGCGGGGACGAAGGTCCGATCCGTTTCAATCCTCATGTCCACCATGTCGGCCGTTCCGAGCTGCGCGGCCGTGATCGGGATCCGGCGCACGACCGGGTTCCTGTCGGTCATGGCGAAGGTGTGCACGACCTGATCGTCGACCCTGATGGAGACCTGCTGCGGCGGCGCGAACACATCGGGCCGGCCATCGCTCTCCAGCAAAAAGACGACGTCCTTCTTTGGGTTGCGGAACGACAGGCCGGCGCTCTTCTTCGTCCACTGCCACTCGATGGCCGGCTGGTCGGGTGCGCTCTCCGCCCGGTTCCAGCCGTCGCGATAAATCAGGAAGATGTTCTCCGACTGTGGCGCCAGGCTCATCGAGCCGACCTCGTATTCGCGCTCCCCGTCCTCCTTGCCGTTGAGGGGGAGGCGCCGGCCGTCGCTTGCCGAGTACAGGCCGAGCCGCACGCGCGCATCGCCGACGTAGGGGTACACGGGGACGAACATCGTGTGCGAGTACGAGACTTTCTGTCCCGGTTTCCACGCGGTGGTCGGGGGGACCGGGGTGTGATCGTCGGTCCACATCAGTTCCCCTTCTGAATCCAGGAAATGCACGAACACCCGGTAATCGCCGTCGATCTTCGCCTCGCGTGCGACGTCAAACGTATAGGTCAGCTCGATCGGGCTGCCGAGCGGCACGCGCGAGCGCTCGGAGGCGAACGACGGCGTGGCGACCGGCGGCTCGTCGGTGCGCGTTCCGCCGCACGCGGCGGCAGCGGTGGCAAGGGCAAGCAGCATCGTGGCACGAACGCGTTTCATCATCATGCGATTGTGAATCCGGTCTTGGAAAAACGCCGGAGAAGTATGGTAGCGTAGCACGCGCAATGACGCTAGAAGCACTCGGGATGGTCGAGACCCGCGGTCTCATCGGATCGATCGAGGCGGCGGACGCGATGGTCAAGGCGGCGAACGTCATCCTCGTCGGCAAGGAATACATCGGCGCCGGGTACGTCACGGTGATGGTGCGTGGCGATGTCGGCGCGGTGAAGGCGGCGACCGACGCCGGGGCTGCCGCGGCGCGGCGCGTCGGCGAGCTGGTTTCGGTCCACGTGATCCCGCGACCGCACGCCGAGGTCGAGAAGGTGCTGCCCAAGGCGCCCAAATAGGGTTCATGGCCGCTGCTCAGAGCGACAAGGATCTTCAGTCGATCGCCGAAGCGCGCGCGCTGGCGCGCCGCGCGAAGGAAGTCGCGCCCAAGCTCGCCGAGTTCTCCCAGGAACAGATCGACGCCGTCATCGATGCGATGGAAGCGGCAGCCACGGCGCAGGCGGAGGCCTTCGCGCGACTCGCCCACGAAGAAACCGGTTACGGCGTCGTCGCCGACAAGATCCAGAAGAACACGTTCGCGTCCAGGCGCGTGCACGAGTTCATCCGCCCGATGAAGACGGTGGGCGTGATCCGGCGGATCGAGGAGCAGAAAGTCGTCGAGATCGCCGAGCCGTTCGGCGTGGTCTGCGCCATCATCCCGTCCACCAACCCCACCTCCACGGCGATCTACAAGATCATGATCGCGCTCAAGGCGCGGTGCCCCATCGTGCTCAGCCCGCACCCGGCGGCCGTGCGCTGCATCACGCGGGTTGCGGAAGTGATGCACGAGGCCGCGTGCCGGGCGGGGGCCCCCGCCGGCGCGATCGGATGGATGCAGAACGTGACGCTCGAGGGGACCCAGGAACTGATGAAGGCGCGCGAGGTGGCCGTCATCCTCGCGACCGGTGGGATGGGGCTCGTCCGCGCCGCCTACAGCGCGGGCAAGCCGGCCTACGGCGTCGGCCCGGGGAATGCGCCGGCGTTCATCGAGCGAACCGCCGACGTCACGAAGGCGGTCCGCGACGTCGTCACCGGGAAGACGTTCGACTACGGCGTGCTCTGCTCGTCGGAGAACTCGGTCGTGCTCGACGAACCGATTGCCGAGCAGGCCAAGCGCGAGTTCGTGCGGCAGGGCGCCTACTTCCTCAACGCCCAGGAGATCGAGGCGGTCGGCAAAGCCCTCGTGACGCCGCAGCGGCTGCCCAACCCGGCGCTGGTCGGGAAGAGCGCGGCCTACATCGCGGCGCAGGCAGGCATCACGGTCCCGCCGGACACACGCGTGCTCGTCGCCGAGCTGGCGGGCGTCGGGCGCGATTACCCCCTGTCGGTCGAGAAGCTCTGCCCGGTCCTGTCGATGTACACCGTGAGGGACTGGCGCGAAGGGTGCGAGCGCTGCATCCAGATCCTGCGCTACGGCGGCATGGGCCACACGATGGCCATCCACTCGCGCAATGAAGAAGTCATCCTGCAGTTCGGCCTGAAGAAGCCGGCATTCCGCATCGTGGTGAACACGCCAACCAGCCACGGATCGATCGGGCTGACGACCGGCCTCGATCCCGCGCTGACGCTCGGCTGCGGCGGATTCGGCGGGAACATCACGTCGGACAACATCGGGCCGCGCCACCTGCTGAACATCAAGCGGTTGGCGTACGAGGTGCGTCCCGCGGCAGTGAAACCGGCGGCAGTGAACGCGGCAGTGAACATGGATGGGCCCCGGCCTCATTTACCGAGCGTGGCGCATGAAGCTTCCCCGGCCGGCATCAGCGCGGACGCACTCTCGCGCCGCGTGGACGATTTCCTGTCCGCGCGCGGGTTTCGCGCGGCGGCGTCGGGCGCCATGGCGCCTCAGCCCCCGGTGTCCGCTGCGCGGTCGCCGGTGGGACCGCCGGCGGAGTTCGTCTGCGAAGAAGACGTGCGCCAGGCGGTTCGCCACGGCACGAAGATCATGCTCGGCGCGCGGACGATTGTGACCCCCGCCGCCCGCGATATGGGCGAGCAACACAAGGTGTTCGTGCCCTCGGCCTTTCCAAAATCGTAAAAAAGGGTCGGGAGCCTTTTTCGACGTGCCGGCCAGCGTCGAAAAAGGCTCCCGACCCCTTTTTACGCTGGACGTAACTGCCAAGTTGGCTATGGTTTACCGTTGACCTCTCCCCTGCTGGGGTGTTAGGATCCAATCCCAGCAGTTGGTACGGGTTTCCGCCATCGGCGGAGAGCAATAGAGGCTCCCCAGCCTCGAACGCCGGTCGATACGCCCGGGGACGCCCGGGTGCCGTCGAACAACGGGAGCCCCCCGCTGGGGGGCGACCTCAGCGAGGTTGCGGCACGCGCGCCGCGACCCACGCGGGAGCGCCCATGGTCGTCAAGTTTCGAAATTTCCCGCGACGCGCGCCGGTGTTGCTCGGCGCGATGGTCGCGCTGGCGATCGCCAGCCCGGTGATCGCCGGCCAGCGCCAGCCGGCGCGGCAGACTTCACCACGCACCGCCCAGGATCCTGTCGCGGCCCTCATCGCGAAGTCCGAACAGCATTTCGCCGCCGGCGAGCGCGAGCTGAAGCTGGGGCACCTCGACCAGGCGCGCGTGGAGTTCGACCGCGCCGTGGACGTGCTGCTCGAGTCCGAATACGGCGCGCGCTGGGACGGCCGGCTTCGCGAGCACTTCGATAAGCTGATCGACCGCATCAACGCCCACGAGGTCACCGCGCTGGCCCAGGGGGACGGATTCACCGAGAAGAAGTACGAGGAGGCCAGCCTCGACGAACTGCTGGATATCGCGACCTTCACGCCCAAGCCGGTCGCCGTTCCCGACACGCGCGAGACGGTGGTCGCCGACCTCGAGCACCGCGTGTCGGACGTTCCCATCCCGCTCAATGAGAAGGTGCTCTCCTACGTCGAGCTGTTCCAGGGACGGCTGCGCGACTACATCCAGGACGGCCTGCAGCGCGGAAGCAAGTACCTGCCGATGATCGAAAGCGTCTTCCGCGCCGAGGGGCTGCCGCTCGACCTCGCCTACATTCCCATCGTCGAGAGTGCGTTCAAGCCGAACGCGCTGTCGCGCGCGAAGGCCAAGGGGGTCTGGCAGTTCATGCGCGGCACCGCGCTCGAAAACGGGCTGCGCCACGACTGGTATATCGACGAGCGCTCGGACCCGGAGAAGGCGACGATTGCCGCGGCGAAATACCTGAAGACGCTCAACCGCATGTTCGACGGCGACTGGCACCTGGCGCTCGCCTCCTACAATGGCGGGCCCGGCCGCGTGCAGCGCGCGCTGAAGCGGTACAAGGTCGAGGATTTCTGGTCGCTCGTCGAGCGCGGGCGCCGGACCCTCCCCCGCGAGACCCGCGAGTACGTGCCGATGATCCTCGCGGCGATGATCGTCGCGCGCAACCCGGCGCAGTACGGCATTCAATTCACCGCCGAGCCCCCCGTCCAGTATGAGAAGGTCAGGGTGCCCAAGGCGGTGGACCTGCGGCGCGTCGCGGAGTGGACCGACTCCACGATCGACGTCATCCAGTCTCTGAATCCGGAGCTGCGCCGATGGACGACGCCGGTCCGGTACGAGTACGAGGTCAAGGTGCCGGTCGGCACCGCCGAGACGCTGCGCGCGCGGCTCGCCGACGCGTCGGAGAGCGAGCTCACCGCCGTCAAGTGGTACACCGTGCGCCGCGGCGAGTCACTCAAGACGATCGCCCGCAAGCTGCGGGTGAACCGGCTCGATCTGGCGGAAGCGAACCAGCTCCGCGTGTCGTCGCGCGTGCGTGCCGGGCAGTCACTGATCATCCCGCGCGCGCCCGCCACCGTGCTCGCGGCGCGCTCCGATCGTCCGGCGCCGCCGGCCATCACCGCCAGCCGCACGATCGCTCAAGGGGCCGATGAGGCCCCGGTGGTCCTGGCCTCGAACACACGGCCGAAGGTGGAGCGCACGACGCACCGGGTGCGACGGGGTGACACGCTGTTCTCGATCGCGCGGCTCTACAACACGACGGTTGACAAGATCAAGAGCTGGAACCGCATGCGCGGTACTCGCATTGCCGTGGGTGACCGCCTGACGATTTTTGCCGAGCGCGGCCGCTAGGCACCGCGCAGAACCTGCACACATTTCTCCTAACTGACTGATTGCACACAGGGGCCGCCCCTTGCAGGCGCCCCTGTGTGCTCGCCCTCCTCAAGACTGCGGCGGTCATCGGCATCGAGGCGTGCCCGGTGCAGGTAGAGGTCGACGTGTCGTTCGGCATCCCGGGGTTCACGATGGTCGGCCTGCCCGACGCCAGCGTCCGAGAAAGCCGGGACCGCGTTCGCAGCGCGATCAGGAACTCGGGATTCGACTACCCGCAACATCGCATCACGGTGAATCTCTCGCCGGCCGACCTCCGCAAGGCGGGGTCGGCCTTCGACCTGCCGATCGCCCTCGGGATCCTCGCGGCGTCCGGCGCGATCCCGGGCGTCATGGAAGACGTACTGGTGCTGGGCGAGCTGTCGCTCGACGGCGTGATCCATCCCGTGCGCGGCGTGCTGCCCGTGGCGGTGTCGGCCCGCCGCCGTGCGCTTCGCGGGGTGCTCCTGCCATACGGCAACCTGGCGGAAGCATCCGTGGTGAAAGGAACGGCGCTCATGCCGGTGCGCCGGCTGACCGATGCGGTCGCGGCGCTCAACGGGGCTCCCTTCCCTGCGGACCTGCCACCCGTCACGGCGCAACCGCCGGCCGAGGACGAGGGAGAATCTGATTTCGCGGACGTGTACGGGCAGGCGCTGTCGCGACGCGCCCTGGAGATTGGCGCCGCCGGCGGGCACAACGTGCTGCTCGTCGGGCCACCCGGCGCCGGCAAGACGATGATGGCGCGGCGCGTGGCCGGCCTGCTGCCGCCGATGTCGTTCGACGAAGCGCTCGAAGTCACCATCATCCATTCGGTGGCGGGCCTGCTGCCGCCAGGGGCCGGCCTCCTCGCCAGGCGGCCGTTTCGCGCGCCGCATCACACTATTTCCGACGTCGCCCTGGTCGGCGGCGGAAGCGTGCCGCGTCCCGGTGAAATCTCGCTCGCGCATCGCGGCGTGCTCTTCCTGGACGAGATGCCCGAGTTCGGCCGGCGGGTGCTCGACGTGCTTCGGCAGCCACTCGAGGAAGGCATCGTGCGGATTGCGCGGGCGGCGCGGACGGTGACCTTCCCCGCGCGGTTCATGCTGGTGGCCGCGATGAACCCCTGTCCCTGCGGGTTTCTCGGCGACACAAGGCGCCCGTGCCGGTGCACGCCGTCACAGGCCGCGCAGTACAGCGCGCGGGTATCGGGCCCGCTGCGCGATCGCATTGATTTAGTGGTGGACGTGCCCGCGGTGTTGCCCGGCGCGCCGGGCGAGCGACCCCCCGGCGAGCCGTCGGCGGCCATGCGCGCGCGCGTCGTCGCGGCCCGGGCGCGCCAGGCAGCGCGCAATCCGCGCGAGCGCGGCTCCGACACGACGCGCGTCAACGCGCGCCTCGAAGGGCGCGGCCTCCGCGCATTCTGCCGGCCGGACCGCGCCGGCGGGCGCCTGCTCGGCGACGCGGGAGAACGGCTCGCCCTCCCGGCCCGCGCGCACGACCGGGTGCTGCGCGTCGCACGCACGATCGCCGATCTCGCGGGCGACGCTGAGATCGCGAGGGAGCACATTGCCGAGGCGCTGCAGTTTAGAGGCTCGAGCTAGGAAGCGGCGCGCTCTACCTTCCGCCTTTTTCCTTTTGCCTTGTCTCCGTTTCAATACCACCGAGCGCCCGCCGCGCGTCGCCGATCCATGGCGCGGTTCGGCCGAGCGCGATCGCCTTGTTCAGCGCACGGCGTGCGTCGGCGCTCCGTTCGGCCTTGGCGCAGGCGAGGCCCAGGTGGTACGCGTACGTCGGGTTCTGCGGCGCCAGCTCGGCGCTCTTCTCGAAAGCGAGGGCCGCGTGCATCGGCAGTTCCTTGCGGTAGTACACCCAGCCGAGCGTGTCCTGCACCTCCGGCCGCGTCGGCATCCGCGCGGCAGCGCGCTGGGCGAGCGGCAGCGCCTCGTCGAGCCGTCCCTCCTCGGCGTAAATCCACGCCAGGTTGTTCGCCGCCACCACGGCGTTGCTGTCGGCCTCGAGCGCCGCCACGTACTCGCCCGTCGCTTCCGCCGTCCTCCCCTGCATCTGCTGGACGATGCCGAGCATGGTGTGGGCGCTCGCGGCCGCGTCCGGCCGCTCGGCCGCGAGGCGCCGAAACTCCTGCTCGGCGGCCTCGAGTTGCCCGCGCGAGGCGTAAAGCTGCCCAAGGATCATGTACGCGTCGATATGGCGCGAATCGCGCGCGATGGCGTTCTTCAGGGCGGTGACCGCCTCGTCTGGACGGTTCCGGGCGATCTCCAACCGTGCCGCGAGCACGCGATACTGTGCGGCTTCCGCGCCCGACCGGGCGGACTCGGTGCGCTCGGCGAGCCGGGCGGCGGCGGCGTCAGTCTTCCCTGCCGCCGCCTCGGCCGCGACGATCCCCTCGAGCGCCTCCATCGAGCTGGGCTGCGTCTGCAGCACGCGCTCGAACGCGGCGCGCGCCGTCGTAAAGTCCCGCTGCGCGAGCGCAATCCGGGCGAGCTGGAATTGCACCACCGGGTCCTCCGGGTAGGCGCGGACGAGCGGCGCGATCGTGTCCCGCGCCTGCGAGGTCTGACCCGCCGCGGCGAGCGAGAGCGCGAGCTGCACGCCGGCCGCTTTTCGATCCGGGTGTCGCTCCGCGCGGCGTGCGGCCTGCAAGGCGCCCCGAGCGTCACCCCGCGCCAGCGCGATGCGCGACAGCTCGAGTTCCGCGCCCGCGTGCGACGCGTCGATCTTCACGGCAGACGTGAATGCCGGCTCCGCCTCGGCGGCGCGTCCCGCGCGCAGATGGGCAAGGCCCAGCACGTAGTGCGCTTCGGGAAGGCCCGGCGCCGCTTTGACGGCGGCCTTCGCGTGCTTCAACCCGCCTTCCAGATCGTTCGCGTCGAGCAGCAGCCGCGCTTTGAGGAGCCGCACTTCGGCGTTGCGCGAGTCCCTCTTGATCACCGCATCCAGCACGCTGCCCGCCTCGGCGCGCGCACCCTCCTCCACATGCGCCCGCGCGACGATCAGGCTCGCGTCCGCGCCACGCACCGGATCGCTTCTCAACGGTTCGGCAGCGGCGATGGCCTCTGCCGCCCGCCTGTGACGGAGGTAATAGTCCGCGAGCGCGAGGCGCGCCGTCGTGCCACCTTGCCCCGCCAGGGCCTTGAACTGCGTCTCCGCCTCGCTCGGCCGTCCGGTCTGCTCGTACAGACGCGCGAGCGCGAACTGCGCGATCGAGTTCCGCGGGGCTGCGTCAAGCACGTGCCGCAGCTCGCGTTCCGCTGAGTCGCGATCGCCGGTCATCCAATAGTAGTTCGCAAGCGCGAGGCGGGCGTTGTCGCGGGACGGCGCCTCCTTCACGGCGCGCTGCAAGGTCACCTCGGCCCTCCGGCGGTCGCCCTGCATGAGATAGAGAGAACCCAGCGCGGAGAGCGCGTCGCCCGATGAAGGGTCGAGGCGAACCGCGCGCTCGAGCGTGGCGCGCGCGTCATCCATGCGCCGCATCGCCGCCTGGGCGTTCCCCAGCAGCACGTGCGCCTGGATGTGCCGCGGCTCGCGCTTCAGGACGATGTCCGCGCGGCTCTGTGCGCCGATTGCGTCCCCGGCGAGCAACTGCATCGAGCCGGTCTCGATCTGCACGGCGCTGTTCGTGGTTTGCAGGTCCGCCGCCCTGATCATCGACTGCAGCGCGCTGGCCGGATCCCCCGCGCGCAGGTACGCCCGCCCGAGCTTCAGGTGAACGTCGCCCCGGCTCGGCTGCGACTTGATCGCGTTCCGATACTCAATGATGGCTTCCGCGTACTGCCGCCTGGCTTCGTACGCGTCGCCGCTTGCGACGTACTTCTGCGCGCGCGACTCAGCGCTCTCGCACGCGGCGGCACTCGCCGCCAGCAGTACGAACAGCGCGACCGGGCGCCAGGTGGGCCGGTGTGCAGGGCTCATGGAACAACCTCGGACAGGCGAGGGTACATGGCCGCCGCGAACGACGCGGCGGCAGCGGCCGCCTGCCCGGTGGAACCAGTCACTGGAGACATGACACGGACGAGCGCGCCATCGGAGCGCCGCGCCCGCAGGGAATCGACGACGAGGTACGCGCGGTTCGCATACTCGTTCGCGACGACCCGACCGCGTCCCTGGAACCAATACAGGACGACCTGGCGATCCAGGTCCTTCTGGATGACGTAACGGTTGACCGGAATGGCGGAGCCGTCACGGATCGGGATAGTGACCCGCTCGCCGGATACCGGCTGCCATCCCGCGCCCGGCAGGCAGTTCTGCGGCGAATGGATCGAATCCCCCTGCCGCTGGCTGCGGTAGTAGCCGACGTACAGATCCGCCATCGCCGGGGCGGACGCCGTCACCGTCCGATCGCGCGTCGCGGAGGTCAGGACATACCTGCGGTTGATGTACTCGTCGGCTCCGAGGACGCTCTCGATCTTCTCGTCCCACGGCGGCAGATCGCGGCCGATCCATCCCGCCAGAGACAGGGGCATCGACGCGAGCGGCGCGCGCAGCGGCACCGACTCGGCGCCGGCCGCGCGCTGCACGACCAGCGCGGCCGACGCAATCAACAGACTGGCGGCGATGGCGCGGCCTGGCAGTCCCATTACGCTCCCCTGGCCGGTAGTGTGGGCGCCATGCGCGGCGTGCCGATCGCCCCGTGCGCAGGCTGGCGCTGCTCGATGGTGACGATGAGGCGCTCGACCGCGAGCAGCGCGGCGAAGGTTGCCGCAAACACGATCCAGCCGGAGAATGCGTGGAAGAAACCTTCGGCCGCCTCCGGGCTCCAGACGTGCGCGGCCAGGCCGGTGCCCGACACTCGCCCGGCGTTCGCCGCGATCGCGACCGGCACGGCGGCCAGCGCCAGCGCCCCACGCCCCCAGCGCGTGCGCAGCGAAAACTGGCCCAGCACGATCGCGAGCGTGAGCAGCGACACCAGCGATCGGATCCCGCTGCACGCTTCGGCCACCTCGAGGGTCGTCGTCGCGAGCACGAGGACGTTGCCCTCGCGGAGCACCGGCACGCCCGCCCATTCGAGCGCCGTCGCGCCCGCGCGCGACGCGAGCAGCTGCAGTGGAAACGCGATGCGATTGAAGATCAACGCGGGGAGCGGAATCATCAGCAACAGGAATGCGAGCGGGAACGCGAGCGCGCGCAGGTGCGCGCGCCCGGCGAAGAACAGCACCAGCCCGGCGAGCACGCCGATGAGCGAGATGCGAGACAGGAACAGCTCCGCGCCGAGCGTGCCGGTCACGAGCAGGGCGAGGCTGCCGGCGAGGAGGAACAGCCCCCAGCGGCTCGGCTCCAGCGGCAGCGCCCGCACTGCGGCGCGCCGGTCCCATGCGAACCACAGCGCCAGGGGCAGGACGACAAACCCGTGCGAGTAGTTGTCGTCCGTGCGCCACTGGCGCACGAGGCCGGCCGCCACGTCGTGGTAGGTCACCGCGAGTGCGGCCAGCACCACCGCCGCGGAAACCCAGATGCTGCTCCGGGACATCTGCATGAGACCGGGCTTGCGGGTGCGAGGACTACCCGTGCCTCGCGCCTTTTCGGCGGCGGATCGCGTTGGCCGTCCCGATCAGGCCTGCACCGACCAGCAGCATCGACGCCGGCTCCGGCGTCGGTACGGCGTTGGCGCGAGCGGCGGCCAGGCGGACCAGGAACGATTGGTTGCCGTCGTAGTCACGCAACCCGAACGACAGTACGGCGGCGCCCGTCGCCATTCCGCTGAACGACAACAGGTCGCGCAGATTCGTCCCCTCGTCGGCGGTGACGGCGAAGCTGCCGCCGCCGGCCACGAGACTACGGGCAAGCCCTGCGCGTTGCGCGAAGCTGAATCCGTCGTCATCTGTCGAGGTTGACCAGCCCGTCGGGATGTAGCCGGGCTGCGTGGGATCCCCTTCGTTGTGGGGACCGCCGGCCGAGTTCAGCACCTCCGCAGTCAGACCCGTCCAGCTCGCCGACGGCAGCGCGATGTTGACCTGGTAGTTCTGCTCGGCGCGCAGGCCGTTGAACATCAGGAACACGGGCGCAGAGGTGGTGAAGGCCAGACCGAAGTCGATGCTGTTGCCCAGCGCCGCCAGTCCGGAGACGCTGGCTCCGCTCCCGCCGAACGCGCTCACCGCGATGGGCTCGGCTGACGCCGTCCCGCTGGTGAGGAGTGCCGTGACAGCGAGCGCGGCTACGGTTTTTCTCATCGATGCCTCCGTTCTTCCGTGAATGAGCATCCGCAGGGTGCTACGGGTCGTCTTGTGCGCCCCGCACCCCCTCTGGTGCAAGGCCGCCGCCAAAAATGAGGCGCTTCCCACCCTGGGCGCGGGCCCGATTCGGGGCCGTTTTTCCTTGTCCCTCCCGGAACAGTTGTGCTATCTTCGCGAGGCTCCCCTAAGCTATCTGATGCCATCCAAGCGGTATACGCTGCTGCTCGCTGACCGCGCGACGGGATCGTTGCGACGTTTCACTGTGTCGCGGCGTCCCGCGTTGGCTGTTCTTGCTCTGTTCTTCTCCCTGCCCCTTCTGATGTCGCTCGGCGCGCGGTGGAGCGTCTGGGCTGAAATGGACGAGCTCCGCTCGACCAACACGCTCCTGCAGGCCCAGAACGAAAGCTACCGCGCCGCGACCGCCGAACTGACCACCCAGATCTCGTCGCTCCAGGCCGCCGTCACCGAGCTGGGCGAACGCGCGCACATCGACCCGTCCTCGCTGGCGGCGAGCGAAAAGCTTGCGGCGCTGTCGCGCGCGCGGGCGGTGGGCGGCGCGCCGACGCCGGTCGGCAGCAGGGCGCTCAGCGCGGCGCTCGGGTCGCCGGACGCCACCTTCGGCGTCATTCGCGACCTGCTGAGCGCGCTTGAAATCCGCCTGGACTCGGCACGTACTGGCATCGAGCGACGCCGCGCGCTGGCCTCGGCGACCCCGTCCATCTGGCCGGTCGCCGGCTGGCTCTCCTCCTCGTTCGGCCGCCGCTCGGATCCGTTCAACGGCGGCGCGGCCTTCCACGAAGGCATCGACATCGCGGCCGACCGCGGCCAACCGGTCTTCGCCACGGCTGACGGGCAGATTGCCACGGCGGGCCGCAACGGAGACTATGGCAATCTCGTCGTCGTCAGGCACGCGTTCGGTCTCGAGACGCGCTATGGACATCTGCTCCGCAGCAACGTGCGCGCCGGGCAGACGGTGCGCCGCGGCGACATCGTCGGCTACGTCGGGTCGACCGGGCGATCGACCAGCCCCCACCTCCACTACGAAGTCTGGCTGAACAGCCGGCTCGTGAATCCGCTGCGTCTGCTGTCGGCGAACTGAGGCCCCCTGGGCCGCGCCTTCACCCGGCGCCGGCGGCGCCCGCTCCCCAGCACGCTCCTGCCGTTTCGGGTAGAATCGTTGGATATCCCTTAGCGTTTCTTCCTGATGATTCAGACCGCCCTCGCGAAGATTTTCGGCACCGAAAACGAGCGTGAGCTCAAGCGCCTCCGGCCACGCGTCGTGCAGATCAACGCCCTGGAGCCCTCGATCGAGGCGCTCTCCGACGAGCAACTGCGCGGGAAGACGGTGGAATTCCGCGAACGGGTGGCGAAGGGCGAGACGCTCGAGGATCTGCTGCCTGAAGCCTTCGCTGTCGTGCGCGAGGCCGGCCGCCGCGTGCTCAACATGCGGCACTTCGACGTGCAGCTGATCGGCGGGATGGTGCTGCACCGCGGGAAGATCGCCGAGATGAAGACCGGCGAGGGCAAGACGCTCGTCGCCACGCTGCCCGCGTACCTGAACGCGCTCGAGGGCAAAGGCGTTCACGTGGTCACCGTCAACGATTACCTCGCGCGCCGCGACTCGGAGTGGATGGGACGGCTCTACCGCTTCCTGGGCATGACGGTCGGCGTCATCCAGCACGAGATGACCGACCCGGAGCGGCAGGTCGCGTACAGCGCGGACATCACCTACGGGACGAACAACGAGTTCGGCTTCGATTACCTCCGCGACAACATGAAGTTCGACCTGACGAGCTTCGTGCAGCGCGGGCATCGCTTCGCGATCGTCGACGAAGTGGACTCCATCCTGATCGACGAGGCGCGGACGCCGCTCATTATTTCCGGGCCGGCTGAGGAATCGACCGACCTCTACTACGAGGTGGATCGCATCATCCCGAAGCTGCAGGCCGGGCGCGTCACGCGCGGCGATGTGAAGGCGGAAGATCGCGAGGAACTCGAAAAGACGGGCGACTACATCGTCGACGAGAAGCACAAGACGGTGAACCTCACCGAGAGCGGCATGGCGAAGGCGGAGAAGCTGCTCGCACACCGCCTCGCGCCCGGCAGCAACGGGCTGTACGACCCTGCGAACATGCCGCTGCTTCACCACGTGAACCAGGCGCTTCGCGCGCACTCGCTGTTCCGGCTGGACGTGGACTACATGATCAAGGACGGCCAGGTCGTCATTGTCGATGAGTTCACGGGGCGGCTCATGCCGGGCCGCCGCTGGAGCGACGGGCTGCACCAGGCGGTGGAGGCGAAAGAAAAGGTCAAGATCGAGCGCGAGAATCAGACGCTGGCGACCGTCACCTTCCAGAACTACTTCCGCAAGTACAAGAAGCTCTCGGGCATGACCGGTACCGCGGACACCGAGGCGGAGGAATTCGCGAAGATCTACAAGCTGGACGTCATGGTGATCCCGACCAACCGCGTGCTGCGGCGCGTCGAGGAGCCGGACGCGGTGTACCGGACCGAGCGCGAGAAGTACGAGGCGATCGTCAAGGACATCACGGACCAGCAGGCCGCCGGACGCCCTGTGCTCGTGGGCACGGTGTCGATCGAGAAGTCCGAGCGGCTCTCCTCGATGCTCCACAAGCGGGGCGTGCGGCACGTGGTGCTGAACGCGAAGTACCACGCGAAGGAAGCCGAGATTGTCGCGCAGGCGGGGCGCAAGGCCACGGTGACGATCGCGACCAACATGGCGGGCCGCGGAACCGACATCCTGCTCGGCGGCAACCCCGAGTTCATGGCCCGGCAGCAGACGCTGGCCGACGAGATCGCGGAGCGTCTTGCCATGGGTGAGGCGCGGTTCGTCGATGACGAGGAGTGCGTCTATTTCTACCACCTGGACAGCTTTTATCGGGTGCCGCGCGTGGCGTACGAGGAGCGCCTGGCGTCGTTCAGGCGCCAGACCGACGCGGAGCACGACGAGGTCGTGGCCGCCGGCGGGCTGCACATCATCGGCACGGAACGCCACGAGGCGCGCCGGATCGACAACCAGCTGCGCGGCCGCGCGGGGCGCCAGGGCGATCCGGGATCGTCGCGGTTCTACCTCTCCCTCGAAGATGACCTCATGCGCATCTTCGGCTCCGACCGCATCGCCGGCCTGATGCAGCGGCTGGGGATGGAGGAAGGCGTGCCCATCGAGCACGGGATGGTCACGCGCGCGATCGAGCGCGCGCAGAAGCAGGTCGAAGCGCAGAACTTCTCCATCCGCAAGCACCTCCTCGAGTACGACGACGTGATGAACAAGCAGCGTGAGGCGGTGTACGGCCTCCGCCGGCAGCTGCTCGAGGGGCACATCGTTCTCACGGGCGAGCGCGACGAGGACGCCGAAACGCTCGACACGCGCGGCTACCTGATGCGGATGTCCGAGGACCTGCTCGACGCGACGGTCGATCAGTACCTGGATCGAGAGGCCGATCCCGAGGAGTGGGACCTCGACGCCTTCCGCGTGGCGATCACGGAAATCTTCGGCCTGCCGCCGGAGGATTTCGACGCAGCGGATGCGTCATCCCGCGACCGCGAGGAGATCCGCGATCGGCTGTGGGAGCGCGTCACGGCGCGGTACGAGGCCAAGGAGAAGATCCTTCCCGACGTGACGCTGCTCCGCCGGGTCGAGCGCGACATCATGCTGCAGATCGTGGACGCGCAGTGGAAGGACCACCTGTACGCGCTCGATCATCTCAAGGAAGGCATCGGGCTGCGCGGCTACGGCCAGCGTGATCCGCTGGTGGAGTACAAGAAGGAGAGCTTCCAGCTGTTCCAGGCGATGAAGGACCGCATCGACGAGGAAATGGTGCGGTATCTGTGGCGCCTGCAGCCGATCATCGAGGCCGAGGGGCCCGGGCGCCAGCCGCCGCGCGCCGCCCGGCCCGCGCCGCGGCGCCCGTCGCCGATCGTGATGAACAAGCCGGCGGCCGTGCCTGCGTTCGGCGGCGGCGGGACGGCGGTTGCCGACGGACCGCATCCGGCGCGCACGGGCGGCGACGACGTGGTGACGACCGTGCGGCATGACGGCCCAAAGGTCGGCCGCAACGATCCGTGCCCGTGCGGATCCGGCAAGAAGTACAAGAAATGTCACGGGGCGTGATGACTGCCCACTGTCCACGGCCCACTGCCCACTGAATGCAATGCAGACACGCGACGAATTGATCACCGCGCAGCAGATCGCCACCGGCTTGTCGATGGCCCTCACCTTTGACGACGTGCTGCTGGTGCCGCGGCATTCGAAGACGCTGCCCAGCCAGGTGGACGTGGGCACGCGGATCACGCGCAACATCAGGCTCAACGTGCCGCTGGCGAGCGCGGCGATGGATACCGTCACCGAGTCGCGGCTGGCCATCGCGATGGCGCAGCACGGCGGGATCGGCGTCATCCACAAGAATCTCAGCATCGACGAACAGGCGTCCGAGGTCGATCGGGTGAAGCGGTCGGAGAGCGGCATGATCGTGAATCCGATCACGCTGTCCCCGCAGAATCGCATCCACGAAGCGCTCGCGTTGATGCGCAAGTACCGGATCTCCGGCGTGCCGATCACCGAAGACGGCAGCACGGAAGGGCGGCTCGTGGGGATTCTCACGAATCGCGACCTCCGGTTCGAGACCGACACCAGCCAGGCGATCGGCGAGATCATGACGAAGGAGAACCTGGTCACGGTTCCCGTCGGCACGACGCTCGATGCCGCGCGCGAGATTCTGCATCGCCACAAGATCGAGAAGCTCCTGGTCGTGGATCGTGACTACCGGCTGAAGGGGCTGATCACCGTCAAGGACATTCAGAAGGTCATCAAGTACCCGAGCGCGTCGAAGGACTCGCTGGGCCGCTTGCGGGTCGCAGCAGCCGTCGGGGTTGCCAAGGACACGTTGTCGCGGGCCGAGGCGCTGGTGGCGGCCCACGTGGACATTCTCGTGGTGGACACGGCCCACGGGCACGCGCAAGGCGTCATGGACATCGTCGGCAAGCTGCGGCGCCAGTTCCCGGACGTGGACCTGGTCGCCGGCAACGTGGCCACGGCCGAAGCGACGCGCGCGCTGATTGGGCTGGGCGTGGACGGCGTGAAGGTCGGCATCGGCGCCGGCTCGATCTGCACGACGCGCGTGGTGGCGGGCATCGGCGTGCCGATGATCTCCGCGATCGCCGCGTGCGCGCAGGAGGCCGCCGCGCACGACGTTCCTGTCATCGCCGACGGCGGCATTCGGTATTCGGGCGACATCACCAAGGCGATGGCGGTCGGCGCGAGCTGCACGATGATCGGCAGCCTCTTTGCGGGAACCGACGAGAGCCCCGGCGAGGTCATCCTCTACCAGGGGCGCAGCTTCAAGGAGTACCGGGGGATGGGGTCGCTTGGCGCCATGCGGCGCGGCAGCCGCGACCGCTACTTCCAGGACGAGTTCGACCTCGACTCGGTGGTTGGCGAGGGAGCCGACAAGCTGGTGCCCGAAGGCATCGAGGGGCGCGTGCCGCATCGCGGGAGCGTTGCGACGATGATCCACCAGCTGGTGGGAGGGCTGCGCGCGGGCATGGGCTATTGCGGCGCGGCCGATATCGAGACGCTGCAGCGCGAGGCGCGGCTGATTCGCATCACGCAGGCCGGGATGCGCGAAAGCCACGTGCACGACGTGGTGATCACGAAAGAAGCGCCGAACTACCGTGTGGAGTGAGCGACGGGGTCAGATCCCGAATTCTCACTTTTTTCTAGGGCTGACCCTT
>JACPDI010000052.1 GCA_016184105.1 Acidobacteriota bacterium | reverse complement strand
TTGAACTCGCCGGCGCTCTTGATCGCGTCCTGGCCGGTCATCGCGTCGGCGACGTACAACTGATCGATCGGCGCGACCGCCGCCTTGATCGCCTCGAGCTCCCCCATCAACTCGTCGTCGATGTGGAGCCGGCCGGCCGAGTCCACGATCACGGCGTCGAACCCGAGATTCCGCGCTTCGGCGAGCGCCCCCTTTGCGCGGTCGACCGGGTCGAGATTGCCCGCCGGATCGTGCACCCGGAGCTGCGCCTGCCTGGCGAGCACCGAGAGCTGCTGGATCGCCGCCGGGCGCCGCACGTCGGTCGAGACGAGCATCGGGTGCTTGCCCTGCTTCGCGAGCAGCCGCCCAAGTTTGGCCGCGGTCGTCGTCTTGCCGGAGCCCTGGAGCCCGAGCAGGAGGATGACGCGGGGCCGCGCGGCCGCCGGCGGAAGCCCCCCCTGGGTTTCCCCAAACAGGGCCAGCATCTCGTCGCGGACGATCCGCACGACCTGCTGATCCGGGGTGAGGCTCTTGAGGACCTCTTCTCCGACCGCCTTGTCGCGCACGCGGTCGATGAACGCCTTGACGACCTTGAAGTTGACGTCGGCCTCGAGCAGCGCCATGCGGATTTCCCGCAGCGCCGCCTCGACGGTCTCTTCGGTCAGCCGCCCCTCTCCGCGCAGCGAGCGGAAGACACCCTGGAGCCTTTCGCCCAGCGTTTCAAACATGCTTCTGTCGCGCTAAGAGGTTCAAACGCAAACGGTTATGGTACCCGAAGCGGGGCAGTTGTGTCAATCGGATGAGCGCCCTGAGCGGAAAGGGGGACAGTCACACTTTCCGGCCTTCGACCCAAGGAAAGTGTGACTGTCCCCCTTTTCGCGTCCCTTACACCGAAGAGAGCTTGTGCCCCAGCTTCTCCTTCTTCGTCTTCAGGTAGCTGCGGGTCGTATCCGAGGCGGGAATCTCCAGCGGAACTGACTGGGTGACCGACAAGCCGTACCCTTCGAGACCGACGAACTTGCGCGGGTTGTTGGTCAGCAGGCGCATCGAGCGCACCCCGAGATCGGTCAGGATCTGCGCGCCGATGCCGTAGTCGCGCTGGTCTGGCTTGAAGCCGAGCCGCTCGTTGGCCTCGACGGTGTCGAAGCCCTCGTCCTGGAGCTCGTACGCGCGGATCTTGTTGGCCAGCCCAATCCCGCGACCTTCCTGGTTGAGATACAGCAGGACGCCGCGTCCCTCCTGCGCGATCCGCTGCATGGCGCAGGTCAGCTGCGGACCGCAGTCGCAGCGCGCGGAGTGAAACACGTCGCCGGTCAGGCAGCGCGAATGCACGCGCAGCAACACGTCCTTGCCGTCCCCGAGGTCCCCTTTCACCAGCGCGACGTGCGTCTCGTTATCGATCCCGCTCTGGTAGGCATACACGCGAAAGTCGCCGAACTCCGTGGGGAGCTTCGCGGACGCCACGCGGCGCACCAGGCTCTCGGTGCGCATCCTGTACTTGATCAGATCCGCGATCGTGATCATGAGGAGGCCGTGCTTGCGCGCGAACTTCGCGAGCTGCGGAACGCGCGCCATCGTGCCGTCCTGGTTCATGATCTCGCAGATGACGCCGGCCGGATACAACCCGGCAATCCGCGCCAGGTCCACCGCCGCCTCTGTCTGGCCGGCGCGCACGAGTACGCCGCCCGCGCGCGCGCGGAGTGGAAACATGTGCCCCGGGCGCGACAGGTCGGCCGGCCGGGTCTCGGGATCGATCGCCGCCAGCACGGTCGCGGCGCGGTCGGCCGCGGAGATCCCCGTGCTCGTCCGGGCTTTCGCCTCGATCGAGACGCAGAACGCCGTGTCGAAACGCGAGCTGTTCTGCTGGACCATCAGCGGGACATCCAGCTCCTCGAGCCGTTCCACGGTCATCGGCATGCAGATGAGGCCGCGGCCGTGCGTCGCCATGAAGTTGATGACTTCCGGCGTGATCTTCTCCGCCGCGATCGTCAGGTCCCCCTCGTTCTCCCGATCCTCGTCGTCGATGACGATGACCATGCGGCCGCGACGGATGTCCTCGATGGCGTCTTCCACGCGCGCAAACGGGGCGACCGCTTTCTTCTGCGCGCCCTTGGCAATGCGAAGCTTGGCTGGCATGGCTCCCCACGGCGCGACGCGCGCGCCGCCGATGACTAGACGACCTCGCGCGACGTCGCCCGCGCCAGGTCCCACCCGGCGAGCTCCGCCACGCGCGCAACATATTTCCCGAGAATGTCGCACTCGAGATTGACGGCATCGTGCTCCCTGGCCGCCCGCAGGTTCGTGTGCTCCCAGGTGAACGGGACGATCTGGACGTCGAACATCCTGTCGTCCAGGCCCGCAACGGTCAGACTGATGCCATCGACCGCCACGGACCCCTTGCGCACGAGATACGCCGCCAGCGCCGCCGGGTATTTCACCGTCAGCCAGTGGCTGTCCCCTTCGTGCCGCAACTCTTCGATCGAGCCGATCCCGTCCACGTGCCCCTGTACGAAATGACCACCGAGACGGGACTCCGGTTTCAACGGCCGCTCGAGATTCACGAGCGTGCCCAGCCGCAGGGCCGTCAGCGTCGTCACGCGGGAGGTCTCGGGAGACACATCAGCGTGGAATCCAGTCGAATCGGCCGAAACCACGGTGAGGCAGACGCCATTGACGGCGACCGAGTCGCCCGGGGTCAGCTCCGGCGCGATGGGCGCCTTCATGCGCACGCGGAACCCGGCGGGCGTCGGCTTCATCTCGACGATCTCGCCGATGGATTCAATCAGGCCTGTGAACATCGATCTCTACTCGAACATCGGGCCCGCACGCGCGAACCAGCACGGGGCCGACCGGCAGGGGCAGGTCGCCCGGGCTCAGCCAGCCGACACCCGCCGCGCCGGCCGTGACCGGCGCGATGTGGAGCTGCAGGCGATCAACGCATCCCGCGCTCCAGAACGCGTGCTGCAGCCGCGGCCCTCCCTCGAGGAGAAGCGAGGTGACGCCGCGCTGCGCGAGCCGCTCGAGTCCTCCGGTCAACTCGTCGCCGGGCATCGCCTCCACTTCCGCGCCTGCGCGCTCGAGCGCCCGGGCACGGTCCGGATGGGCTGAGATGCCGGCTGCGGTACTCATGATTATGACCGGCCCGGCGGCAGAGGTCGAGAGCAGCCGCGCCGACGGCGGCGTCCTGAGCTTCCGGTCGAATATGACACGCACGAGCGGGCGAGCCCGCCACGCGCCTCGCGCCGTCAGGCGGGGATCGTCGGCGGCCACGGTTCCCGACCCGACAGCGATCGCATCGATCGCCGCCCGCTCGCGATGGATCCACCGGTTGGACGCTTCAGACGTAATGGACATCAACCGGCCGCCAGGGGCGGCGACCTTGCCGTCCAGCGTGAGCGCGATCTTCAGCGTGACGTGCGGCCGATTGCGCCGGATCCAGGTGAAGAACGCGGCATTGAGGCGCGCCGCTTCCTCCGCGCACACGCCTTCGTCGACCTGGACGCCGGCGGTGCGCAGGTCGGCGAACCCGCCTCCCGCCACCTGGGGATTGGGATCTCTGAGGGCGGCGACCACGCGGCGGATGCCTGCCGCCACGATGCGCCTGGTGCACGGACCGGTCCGCCCAACGTGGCAGCAGGGCTCGAGCGTGCAGTAGAGCGTTGCGCCGTGCGCGCGCGCGCCCGCCTCGCGAAGCGCCACGATCTCGGCGTGCGGCCCACCCGCGGCTTCGTGGAAGCCGCTCCCCACGACGACCCCCTCCGGCGAGACGATGACGGCACCCACCATCGGGTTCGGGCTGGTGGAACCGCGGCCGCGGGCTGCGAGGAACAACGCGCGCTCCATGAACGCGCGGTCCGCGTCGAATTTCACCACTTCTCTTCGAAGAGCGCGTCCACGTATTCCTCGGGCGAGAACGGCACGAGGTCGTCGATCCCCTCCCCGACGCCAACGTAGCGGATCGGCAGCTGCAGGTCGTGCGCGATGGCGACCGCGACGCCTCCCTTCGCGGTGCCATCGAGCTTGGTCAGCACGATCCCGGTGACGCCCGCGGCCTGCGTGAACTCCTTGGCCTGCGCGATGCCGTTCTGCCCCACGGTCGCATCCAGCACGAGGAGGACTTCATGCGGCGCCCCCTCGACCTCCCGCGCGGCGATCCGCCGGATCTTGTCCAGCTCCGCCATCAGGTTCACGCGCGTATGAAGGCGCCCGGCGGTATCGACAAGCACAACGTCGCGCTGCTTTGCCTTCCCTGACGCGATGGCGTCGAACACGACGGCGGCCGGGTCGGCGCCCTGCTGCGCGCGGATCATGTCGACGCCCGCGCGCTGCGCCCACACTTCGAGCTGCTCGACGGCCGCGGCGCGGAACGTGTCTGCCGCGCAAATCAGCGGCTGCCCGCCCTCGTCTTTCAGGATGCGCGCAAGCTTCCCCACCGTGGTCGTCTTGCCCGTCCCGTTGACGCCGACGACGAGCACGACGCGGGGGGCCTGGCCGTTGGTCGCCGCGCGGCTGGTGGACGCCAGGATGTCATGAATCTCCTGCTTGACCAGGTGCCGGAGCGAATCGCCTTCCCCGGCGCGCGCGCGCACGGCAGCGACGATTCGATCGGCGGCGGCGACGCCGACATCCGCGGAAATCAGGGCCTCTTCAAGCGCCTCGAGCGTCTCGAGGCCGACGGGGCGGCTCCGGCGTCCGGGTTCGTCGATGAAGCTGAAGCGTTCGACGATCTGCTGCGTGGTCTTCGCGAGCCCCTGCCGGATCTTCCCGAGGAATCCCATGACCTTAGTGTCAGGCTTTACGGCGAGAAGATCTAGTGCTCGGCCCTGGGCGGCCGGAGCATCAGGCGTTCCACGGCTTCGAGGGGCGCGACCCGCCCGTGAAGCACCGCGGCCATCTGCGCGGCGATCGGCAGCTCCACGCCGTGCTGCGCACCGAGCGCGAGCGCCGCGTCGGTGGTCCGCACTCCCTCGGCCACCATCCGCATGCCGGAAAGAATGTCCTCGAGCGACCGGCCGCGACCGAGCTGGACACCGACGGTGCGATTGCGGCTCAACTCGCCCGTGCACGTGAGGACGAGATCCCCCAGGCCGCTCAACCCGGCCAGCGTGTCGCGCCGGGCACCGACGGCGCACGCGAGCCGCGCCATCTCGGCGAGGCCGCGCGTGATCAGCGCGGCCATCGCGTTGTGGCCGAGCCCGAGCCCGTCCACGACGCCCGCGGCGATCGCGGTGACGTTTTTCATCGCGCCCCCCATCTCCACGCCCGCCACATCATCGGTGACGTACAAGCGAAGCGACGGCCCGCGAAATTCGTGCTGCACGGTCGTCGCCGTCACCGCGTCAACGCACGCGACACTGAGCGCCGTCGGAAGCCGGCGCGCCACCTCGGTGGCGAAGCTCGGACCGGAGACGACGGCAACCACGTGCCGGTCCCCTGCCTCCTCGACAATCAGCTCCGACATCCGGCGAAGCGTCTCCGCTTCGATGCCCTTCGTCGCGCTGACGATCGTGACGCCGCTGGGGATGAGCGGTGCCGCGTCCCGCATGACCGCACGAAGACCGTGCGAGGGCACGGCGGTGAGCACGTAGGCCGCCCCGTCGAGCGCCACATCGAGCTGCGCGGTCGGGGTCAGTCCCGCCGGAAACGCGGCGTCTGGCAGGTAGACCCCGTTGCGGCGCTCGTCCCGCATGCGCGCGACCAGCGTGCGGTCACGCGCCCATAGGCGCACCTGGTGGCCGTTGCGCGCCAGGTGGATGGCAAGCGCGGTGCCCCAGCTGCCGGCGCCAAGCACCCCGATCCGGCTCATGCCGCTTCTCCCAGGCGCCGCTCGGTGCGGTTCAGGAGACGGCGCAGGTTGGTCCGGTGTCGAAACACGATGAGTGTCGCCGCCGCCGACGCCGCGTACACGAGCGCATCGCCGCCCGCCGCGGGTTCGATCGAACCCACGAGCGGAGGCAGCGCAAGCGCCGCCACGACCGAGCCGAGCGACACGAACCTCGTCGCCCAGACGGTGGTGGTGAAGATCGCGATCGCGACGGCCGTCGCGGCCGGCGCGAGCACGCTGAAGGCGCCGGCGGCCACCGTCACGCCCTTGCCGCCGCGGAACCGCAGCCAGGCTGGATAGACGTGGCCGACGACCGCGGCCACACCCGTCGCGGCCCGCGCCGCCGGTTCGGCTCCCAGCTCTCCGGCAAGCCACACGGCGACGGATCCTTTCGCGAGATCGAGCGCGACCACGGCGATTGCGATCGAGGGGCGCGTCGTCCGGAGGACGTTGGCGGCGCCCACGTTGCCGCTGCCGGCCGCCCGCACGTCGACGCCGCCAATCCCTCGCGCCAGGAGGAACGCAAATGGAATCGAGCCGAGAAGGTACCCGGCGACAGGCAACCAGATCATCATTGCAGCGCGATCTCGCAGACCACCTCGTAACGGGAACCAGTCGACGACAGCCGGCTGCGATAGAGCGTCGCCCCCCGCACGGGCGTCCGCGCCAGTGCCGGCGGCGCTTCAGCGACCCACGCTCGAAAGCTTCGCGCGTGACGCCGGTCCAGCTCCCGGACGCGGCCAAGCGTCAGGTGCGGCGTGTACTCACGTGCCTCCCGCTCGAACCCGAGCGGCTGCAACCGTGCGTCGATCAGCTCGAACACCCGCCGCGCCTCTTCGACGCCTTCGCGCACGGCAAGCCACGCGACGCGAACGTCGCCCGAGGACGGAAAACAGCCGCCGGGCCCCAGCGTCATGCTGAACGGGGCAAGCGGCAGCGGCGCGGCAAGGGCATCGGCGAGCGATGCGGCACGCGTCTCCTCCACCTCGCCAAGGAACCGCAGCGTCACATGCAGGTTGTCCCGCTCGACCCACTTCACCGCGCGCGGCGCCCCCGCCTCCGCGAGGCGGTGCTGAAGGCTCGCGGCGACGCCCGCCGCAGCCGTGCGCGCCGCGTCATCCGGCACGAACGCGAAAAACAACCTCACGTGCGCCCGCCGATCAAGCGGCGGCGCACCAGGTCCATGGCCGTCTGCGTCGCCCAGAACTTCACGGCCTGACGGCCGCCACGGAAGTGATACGTGCGGACCCGCGCACCCTCTTCGGCGCTCGACGCGACGACAACGGTGCCAGCGGGTTTGGCCGGCGTGCCGCCGCCCGGCCCTGCGATGCCGGTAATTCCCACGCCAATGTCCGCGTGATGCCGCGCCCGGATCCCGTCCGCCATCGCCACACCGACCGGTTCGCTCACCGCGCCGTGCGCCTCGAGCAGTTCCGGCGGAACACCGAGCAGATCCACTTTCGAGGCGTTGCTATAGGCCACGACGCCGCCCAGGACGTAATCGGAGCTTCCCGGCACATCGGTGAGTCGTGACATGAGCAGCCCGCCCGTGCACGATTCGGCGACCGCAATGGTCTTCGCGTGCGCGCGGAGGAGCCGCCCGGTCACCTCCTCGAGCGATTCCCCTTCCGTGGTGAACACGCGGTCCCCGAGGGCGGCCAGGAGGTCATGCGACGCGGTTTCGAGCGCGCGTCTCGCCTCCTCCGCGTCCCGCGACACGGCGGTGAGGTGCAGCTCTATCTGGCCGGGCGCCGCCAGGATCGTCGGCGTGACGGGCAGGCCGGCGGATCGCCAGCGCGCGTACGCCGGCTGCGCCAGTTCCTCGACGTGCGATTCGCTCATCCCGGCAACCTTCAACACCCGCCGCAGCAGGCGCGTGCCGCCGCCAAGCGATGCGCCGTGGAGTTCGCACCAGAGCTCCAGCATCGGCTGCATCTCCGCCGGAGGACCGGGCAGCAGGAGGAGGCGCCGCACTCCGTCGACGATCCACAACCCGGGGGCGGTTCCTTGCGGGTTCGGCAGCACTTCCGCGCCCCGCGGCAGCATCGCCTGCCGCCGGTTGATCTCCGGCATCGTCAGCCCGCGCGCCTCGAACCGCTGCCTGATCACCTCGACGATCGCGGCGTCTTCCTCCTGCGGCAGACCCAGCACATCCGCCGCGGCGTCGCGCGTGAGATCGTCGTCAGTGGGTCCGAGTCCGCCGGTGACGATGACGAAGTCGGCGCGCGCGAGCGCGTCGCGAACCGCCGACGCGATCCGCGCGCGATCGTCGCCCACGATCGTCTTGGCGGAGACGGCAATGCCAATCGCGTTCAGGCGCTCGGTGATGTGCAGGGAGTTGGTATCGACCCGGAAGGGGGTCAGCAGCTCGCTGCCCACCGCGATGATTTCCGCGCGCGCGCCGCTCATGCGATCCAGCCTGGCGCGTACGCGGCGAGGAGCCACATCACGGCATTGCCATACACCGCGGCCGCCGCATCGTCTGCCATGACGCCGAGACCGCCGTGGAGCCGCTCGAGGCGGCCCGCCGGATACGGCTTGAACACATCGAGCACGCGGAAGACGAAGAACCCGATCAGCGCGCCTTTGACGCCGACGGGCACGAACGCGAGCGTGACGAGCATGCCGAGCACCTCGTCGATGACGATCGGGCCGGGATCGATGCCGCCGAAATAGCGCTCGCCAACCGCCGCGGCCCACACGCCGATGCCGAAGACCATCGCGATTGCCGCTGCCTGCATCCACCACGAACCGGCGAGGGCGACCAGCGCGTAGAGGGCGAGGCCGGCGGCCGAGCCGACGGTGCCGGGGGCGACCGGGAAATAGCCGATGTAGCCGAACGTGCAGAGAAAAACGGCGAGCCGCGTCAGCATGGGATCAGGATCACGACCTGACCCCATAGATTACGCGAGTTTCGGCCAGGCGATCGTGCAGCGCGCGGCGGTCCTTGCCGAGCAGCGCGGGAAGGAACCCGAGGCCGGCCGGCAGGAGCGACGCCGCATACGCCGCGGTGCGCAGCACGGCGAACCCGAAGGGCGGCTGGCTGTCGCTGTCATTGTCGACGACCTTGATGCCGGTTGCCATCTTGCCGATCGTCTGGCCGACGGCGGCGGTGAACGTGATGGTGTAGCCGGCATCGAGCAGCAACAGGAAGGTGACGAGCGGCACGATCGGAAGCGCCTGCATGCCGCCGGCGCATCCCGACGTCGATGCCGCCGAGAATCGCGAGGTCGAGCGCCGCCGCGAGGAGCCGGCGGCCCGGGGGCGCCGGCGTGACCGCCGCGGGAACCGCCAGGCGATCGGCATCCTCGTCCGCCTCGAGCTCGGCGGCGCGTTCCGGCGCAGGGGGCTCCAGCGCCAGCCGCGGACTTTCCGCGACGGCATAGCGCGATCGCATTCGGCGCGCATCGGGCGTGGGGCGGCGAACCGCGATCGGCGCGCGGGGCTCCCGCGCGGACTTGAACAGCGGCAGGTCGAACGGCGTCGCGGCATCGCCGGCCTGCACGCGATCGACGGCGAACGGCTCCACGGGCTCCGGCGCGCGGCGCCGGTCGAGCCCTTCGACCCCGGCGAGCGACAGCTCCATCGGCGGCACCGGGTCCTCGTCGCGATCGTTCAACGGAAGTTCGGCGGGTGCAGGCGCCGGCGGCTCGGCGAGCGAGAAATCATATCCGCAGTTGCGGCAACGATTCGACGACTCGAAGCTGATGTAGTGACACTTCGGACATCTCATCGGCCGGCTCCCGGTGTGGCCGAGACCGGCGCCGCGGCGGGCAGCCGCGCGCCCGCCGCCTCAAGCAGCAGGCGCTGGATCTCGGCGCGGAGCGCATCCGCTTCAGCCGATGCCGTCTCGCCGCTCGCCGCCTCGTCCAGGACGCGGAGCGCCTCTGACAAGCGCCCGCGGGAATACAGGGCGCGCGCGCGCACCAGCGCCACCTCGCCCGGCTGCGGCGTGGGCAGCGGCACCGGCGCCATCGAGGCGACCTGCGGCCTCTCTCCCGGCAGCAGCGCCATCCACGACGGCGCGCGGCCGCGGTGCGTCGCGACAAGAGCCGCGATCGTGGCGAGCGCCGCAATGACGACGACGACCGAGAGCCAGACCAGCGGGCGCCGCGCCGGCAAATGCGCGTCGGCGTGGGTACGGCCGCGGCGGCGCTCGTGGCTGGCCGGCGTCTCACCCGTGGCAGCCGCCTCGAGCCGCTCGATGCGGCCGAGCACGGCCAGCGCCTCTTCCTGCTGCGATCCGGCGCGCTCGGCCGCGCGCGTCAGCAGACGGCGGGCGACCTGTGCCTCGCCATCGTGGAAGGCCGCCATGCCGCGCTGCAGCAGCTCGTCGGACTCGCGCTGGCGTTCCGCAATCGCGCTGCGCGCCCGCTCGATGTAGGCGCGTGCGCGCGCGTGCGACCGGTCCAGGAACAGCACGCGGGTCCAGACGTTGATGGCTTCGGCGTGACGGCTGGCGAAGTAGTGATCGAGGCCGGTGAGGAGCAGTTCTTCGATCCGCGCGTCGCGGGTGGGGCCGGCGGCGCCGTTGGCGGATGAAGCCTGCTCGCGCTGCGGATCGGACATCAGAAAAAGTGTGAAGGCCGCGCAGCATTATACATGGAAATGGTGGTACAAGAGCACTTATGGCGATCATCGAGTGCGTCCCGAACATCAGCGAGGGGCGCCGGACCGACCTTGTCGAACGCGCCGCCGCCGCGATCCGCGCGGTGCCGGGAGTGCGGCTGCTCGATCATTGCTCGGACGCGTCCCACAACCGGTCCGTGTTCACGATGGCCGGTGACGCCGCGCCGCTCAAGCAGGCGGTCCTCGCGCTGTACGGCCAGGTGCTGCCGGCGATCGACCTCCGCACGCACAAGGGGGAACACCCCCGCGTCGGTGCGGTCGACGTCGTCCCGTTCGTCCCCATCCAGGGGGCCACCATGGAGGCGTGCGTGGCGCTGGCGAAGGACGTGGCCGGAGCGGTCGCCGAGACGTACGGCGTGCCCGTCTTCCTGTACGAAGAGGCGTCGGCGAACCCCGCGCGGAGGAACCTGGAAGACATCCGGCGGGGAGAGTTCGAGGGTCTCGCGGCGAAGATGGCCTCGCCCGGGTGGGCGCCGGATTACGGTCCCGCGCGGCCTCACCCGACGGCGGGTGCATCCGTCGTCGGCGCGCGCATGCCGCTCATTGCCTACAACATCAATCTGGCCACCGATCGCCTGGACGTCGCCAAGAGGATTGCCGCCGCGATCCGGCACAGCAGCGGCGGCTACCGTTACGTGAAGGCGATGGGCGTGCGCCTGGACGATCGCGGCGGGATCGCGCAGGTGTCGATGAACCTGACCAACTACGAGAAGACGCCGATCTTCCGCGTGTTCGACACCGTGAAGCGTGAGGCCGCGCGCTACGGCGTCGCGATCCTGGAAAGCGAGATCGTCGGGTTGGTGCCGTCCGAGGCGCTCGTGCGGACGGCGGAGTTCTACCTGCAGCTGGAGCGCTTCACCGCGGATCAGGTGCTCGAGAACAAGCTGCGGAACAGCGACGGATGAACCACAAAGACCACCAGGATCCCCAAGACGGGGCACCAAGGTCTTCAGGCCTATCGAGGCCGATTCGTGTTCCGCTTGGTGCCCCTGGTGGCCTTTGTGGTGGCGATCGTCAAGCCGGCTCTTCTTCTTCGTTCTTCCGCGCGGGAGCGATGCCGAAGGCGCGCATCTTGCGATACAGGTTGCTGCGCTCGACGCCGAGCACTTCGGCGGTCCGCGAGATGTTGCCGTTCTGGGCGGCAAGGGCTCGCAGGATGTAGTCCCGTTCGAACTGCTCGCGCGCGTCGTGCAGGCTCGACACCGTCGCGGACGGGGACGCGGCGGCGGGTTCGGCGACACTGCCCTCGAGGAACGCGAGGTCGGCCAGCGCGATCACGTCGCCCGGCACCATGATCATCAGCCGCTCGATCACGTTGCGCAGCTCGCGCACGTTGCCGGGCCAGCGGTACGCGCGCAGCTTCGAGAGCGCCGCGGCATCGAACCGCTTCACCCGGCGGCCGTACTCCCGCGCAAGCTCCGCCATGAAATGGTCCGCCAGCAGGGCGATGTCCGCCTCGCGGTCCCGCAGCGGCGGCACGAAGATGGGGATGACGTTGAGCCGGAAATAGAGATCTTCGCGGAAACGCCCCGCCCGGATCTCCGACGGCAGTTCCTTGTTGGTGGCGGCGAGCACGCGCACGTCCACACGGATGGTGGCCGACCCGCCCACCCGTTCGACGACCTGTTCCTGCAGCGCGCGCAGCACCTTGGCCTGCGTCTTCACGCTCATGTCGCCGATCTCGTCGAGGAACAGCGTGCCACCGTCCGCGAGCTCGAACTTGCCGCGGCGATCGGCCACCGCGCCGGTAAACGAGCCTTTGACGTGCCCGAACAGCTCGCTCTCGATGAGCTCTTCGGGAATCGCCGCGCAGTTCACTTCGACGAACGGGCCGTGCCTGCGCCGGCTCATCGCGTGAACGGTCCGCGCCACCAGCTCCTTGCCCGTCCCGTTCTCGCCGTAAATCAGCACGCGGCCGTTGGTCGGCGCCGCCATCGCCACCTGCTCGCGCAGCTGCGCCATCAGGTAGCTCTCCCCCACCATGGTGAGGCGCCTGTCCACGGTGGCGCGCAGCGCGCGGTTCTCCGCCTCGAGCTGGCGCTGCCGCAGGGCGTTGCGCACGACGAGCACCGTCTTCTCGAGCGAGAGCGGTTTCTCGACGAAGTCGAAGGCCCCCAGCTTGATCGCCCGCACCGCCGACTCGATGTTGCCGTGCCCCGAGATCATGATGACCTCGGCGTCCACGCGGCGCTCGCGCATCCGCGCGAGCGTTGCCAGGCCGTCCATGCCCGGCAGCCAGATGTCCAGGACGACGACGTCGGCCGGGCCACGCGCCAGCCGGTCGAGGCACGCCTCGCCGGACGCCACAGCCTCCACCTCGTAGCCCTCGTCGCCGAGCACGCCGCTCAGCGCCGAGCGCACGCCGGCTTCATCATCGACGATCAGGACCGTCGGCCTCACAGCCGCTCCATTCGAACCGCAACGGCCGCGAGCAACGCCAGGGGGAGCGCCGTCTTCAGCATGGCAGCTCGATCGTGAACTTCGTGCCGCGCGGCGTGTTGTCGCTGACCTCGATGCTCCCGCCGTGCTCGATGATGATGCGGCGCACGATCGCGAGGCCGAGGCCGCTGCCGCGGCGCTTGGTCGAGTAGTACGGCATGAACAGCTTCTCCCGGTCGGCCGCCGAAATGCCGGGCCCGTTGTCGGCAATCACCAGCCGCACGACCCCGTTGGCCGGATCATGCGAGGTGCTCAGCGTGATCAGGCCAGGCGCCGGCGCGGCCCCTTCCCGTTCCACGGCGCCGATCGCTTCCACCGCGTTGTCCACCAGGTTGATGACCACGCGCTTGATCTGTTCCGCGTCGAGGCGCACGGGCGGCAGCTCGGGCGCGTACTCCCGCTCGATCCGGATCGCGCGGAACAGGCCGTCGTAGAGCGCGAGCGTTTCGTCGAGCAGCGCGTGCAGGCTGCCGGGCACGGCCCGGGGCGCCGGCATGCGCGCGAACTGCGCGAACTCGTCGACCAGCGCCTTCAGCGACTCGACTTCCGAGATGATCGTCGCGGTGCACTCCTCGGCGAGGGCGCGCGCGTTGGGCGGGGCCGCGGCGAAGTGCCGCCGCATGCGCTCCGCGCACAGCTGGATCGGCGTCAGCGGGTTCTTGATCTCGTGGGCCAGCCGCCGCGCCACGTCGCGCCACGCCGCGACGCGCTGCGCCCGGATGAGCGGCGTCACGTCCTCGAACACCAGCACGGTCCCGCCGACGAGCGGATCGTCGGCAGCCGAACGCCCGGAAGTGCCGACCGGCAGCGGCGTGGCCGCGGCGGCGAGAAACAGCTCGCGCCCGTCGCGCGCGAGCGCGACCTCCTGCGCCGAGGTCGACGCCTGCTGCGCCGAGGCGCGCCGCAGCAGCGCGCCGAGCGGCTCGAGGTCCTCGCGATTGAACACCTCGGCCGCAACGGCCCCGATACTCGACTGATCGAGGCCAATCAGGCGCGTCGCCGCGGAGTTCACGGTGGAGATCCGCCCGTCGGCGGTCATCGAGACCACGCCGGTGGCGATCCGCTCGAGGATCGTCTCGATGTATCGGCGACGGTCTTCAATCTCGGCGTTCTTGCGCTCGAGATCGATCCGCGATCGTTCGAGCTTGCGCTGGCTCTGCGCGAGCTCGGCCGCCATGGTGTTGAAGGCGTCCACGAGCGAGCCGAATTCGTCGGCGGTTTCCTGCTCGATGCGGTGGTCCAGGTGCCCCGCGCCGATGGCCCTGGCGCCCTCGGACAGCATCTGCACCGGGCGCGTGATGCGCTTGGCGACGTACATCCCCATCCACGTCGCGCTGAACAGGACCATCAGCGTCATCATGAGGAAGAACGAGAGATACACACCTTGCAGCGGCCCCTTGAGAACCCTGAGCTGCCGGTAATCCTCGAACGCGTTGGTAATCCGGCGCGAGTGCATCGCGAGCTCGCCCGAGAGATAGTCGCTGGCGATGAGCACCCCCGCGGCGCGGCCGTCGGCGCCGCGCACGATGGTCGCGGCCCGCACCAGCTCGCCCCCCCGCTCCAGCCCGTCATGCTGCGTCTGCGCGCGCCCGGCGGCGATGACCCTCGACGCCAGCCGGTCGGCCGCGGCCCGGACGTGGCCGCGAGGCAGCGACGGAGACTCGACGGCGAGCAACGCCTCGGCATCGCGCCGCGTCGAGCCGCCCGCCGGCAGCTCGACGGCCCGGTACACCTCCAGCATGCCGACGCGCTGCTGCTGCACCTCGGGGGCCAGCGCCGCACGCAGCCGCTCGACGTCCCCGCCCGCGACCGCGTCGGGCGGCAGCATGCGCGCGATCCGCGCCGCGTGATCGACGACGCTCCGCTCGCGTTCCGCATAGAAATCGGCCGCGATCCGGTTCGCGGACTCGAGGACCTGGTCCATCGGCGCGCTGAACCACCGGTCCGTGCTGTTGCGAATCACCTCGCTGCCGATGATGAGCACCAGGACGGCCGGCACGATCGTCATCGCCAGCAGCGCGGCCACGAGCTTGGCGCGGAACCGCGCGAAGGGCAGCGCCTTGCGGCGCTCGACGATCAGCTTCACGATGTAGCGCGCCAGCAGGTACGCGAGCACGACGACCAGCGTCAGGTCGACAAAGAGCAGCGCCGACAGCACCACCTCGGTGAGGAAGTCCGGGTACAGCTCGGTCGATCGATCGGCAAACGCCACCATCGCCACCACACCGGCGATGAGCAGCAGGATGCCCAGGATGATGAGCCGGGGGTTGTCGGTGAAGCGACGGCGCGGCGCCTTCGGAACAGGCTTCGGCCCCGCGCCCCCCGGGGGCGCCTTCAGCGCGGGCGGCGCATCGCGCAGGGACAGCGCCATCTCAGGGAATGAACGTGAACTTGGCCAGCCCCGCCGCCTCGTGCCGGCCGAACGGCCACGGCAGCCCGCCGCGCCGCGGGCGCGTCCGCGCGCGGACCCGCAGCGAATACTCCGCGTTGGCCTCCAGGCGCTCGGTGCTGAACAGCGGCATCCGCTCGAACGAGGTCAGCCACCGGCGCACCTCCGCCTCGCTGTCGAACACCTCGGAACCTTCCACGCGGCCGTCCTGCGCGCGCGTGACGTGGTAGCGGCGCGTCAGGTTGTCGTAGCGGACCGTTGCCGTCAGCACCGTCGCGGCAATCGTTCTCGCGAACCAGAAGGGCCCGCCGCGGCGCAGCTCCACGTCGTAGCTGAAGCTGGTCTCGAGCCCGCTCCGGATCGCGTCGCGCATGTCCTCGGAGAACGCCTCGGTCATCGAGAACGACACGTAGATTCGCCCGTCGCGCGGCACCGGGCGCACGCGGATGTCCTGGCCCGCGGCGGCCTGCGCGGTCGCGGCGACGAGCACGCACGAGAGCACGGCTTCTCGCATCTACTTCTCCGGGTTGAGCAGGTCCTTCAACTCGCTCATGAACTCGCCGATGTCGCGGAAGTGCCGGTAGACGGACGCGAACCGCACGTACGCCACCTTGTCGAGCCCCTTCAGCTCCTGCATGACGAACGCGCCGATTTCGTCGGTGGACATCTCCTTCTCCGGGCGATCCTGCAGCGTCGCCTCGACGCGGTCGGCGATCGCCTCGAGCGACGACACGCTGACCGGGCGCTTCTCGCACGCCTTGAGCAGCCCGGCGATCAGCTTCTGCCGCTCGAAGCGCTCGCGGCGCCCGTCTTTCTTGATCACCATGTACGGGATCTCGTCGATCCGCTCGTAGCTGGTGAACCGCCGCCCGCACTCCAGGCACTCGCGGCGGCGACGGATCACTTCCCCTTCTTTCGACTCGCGGGAGTCGACGACCTTGTCCCCGAGGTTGCCGCAGAACGGGCACTTCATGCGTCAGCTCCGAGTGATTCCGCGTGCCCGGCGTGTCCCGCCAGGCTCCGCATGCGGCCGAGCGAAAGGCCCTCGTGCGCCATCAGCGCGATGCCGGCCACCGAAACGGGCACGAACGAGATCGCGTGGAGTACGATCGCGGCGCCAACCGCCTGCTCCTCCGTCGCCCCGTAAAACGCGGTGACGCCGATGCGGAACGCGGCGTGGAAGCCGCCGATCGCCCCCGGCGTGGGCACCGCCACGCCCACCACCAGCAGGCTCATGACGAGGAACGATCCTGTCAAGGGCAACGTAATATGAAATGCCCGCGCCGCGAGCCAGATTCCCGCGGCAATCGACATCCAGAGCGGCACGGAGATGGCCATCGCCCGCGCCAGCTCGGAGGGCATCCTGAGCACCGCCATCCCCGCGGCGAAGCGGGCGACGAGCCGCTCGAGCACCGAGACCATGCGCGCCGGCAGCCAGCGCTCGAGCCGGCCCGCCGCGCGGCCAAGCCGCTCCGGGTGCCCCGCGAGCACGGCCAGCCCGGCGAGCCCCACGACCGCCGTCACCGCGGCGCCGCCCGCCCCCACGCGAATGGCCGCAAACGTGCGCGCATCGGTCACGGCCAGGCCGGGATCGAAGAACAGCAGAAAGGCGCTGAACAGCAGGAGGACCGTGACGAGGTCCAGCAGTCGCTCGAGCACGATGGTCGCGAAGGCGGCGGCCGTGCTGAATCCCTCGCGGCGGGCCAGCAGATACGGGCGGATAATCTCGCCGGCCCGGGCCGGCAACAGCGCGGAGGCCGCAAACCCGATAATCGTGGCGCGCAGCGCAGGCGCGTACGGGGCGCGGCCAATCGGCCGGAGCAGGTATTGCCAGCGCCACGCGCGGAGCGCATAGGTGGCGGCCGTAAACAACAACGAGGCGAGCAGCAGGCCGGGATCGGCGCGCCGCATCTCGGCCCACACGCCCGCAAGGTCGGCGTTGCGAACGAAAAACGCCAGGAGGCCGGCCGTAAGCAGGAGGATGAGCGCGGTACGGACGCGGACTGTCATCTATTGATGGGATTACAATCGTTCGCTGGAATCTGGATTTTGGCGACCGCCCGATTCCTCGCAACTCTACTACAGAAATAGCCGCCAAGTCTATGGGTAAACGCGAGTTAGTCCTCATCCTGGCGTTCGTCTTCCTGGGGACGATCCTCTACCAGGCCACGGCGCCTCCCAAACCTGAGGGACGCGGTTTCTCGCTGCGCGGCATGATTGACAACATCCGCCGCGAAGTGGGGGCGCGGCACGAGTATCTCGCAGACGAACGCACGCAGGCGATTCCAATCGGCGCCGGCATCGCCGAAGTGCGCCTCGTGGGACCGGGCGACTTGCGGATCGAGGGAACCGACGGCGCGCAAGCCATCGCGACGCTCCAGGTCTACTCCACCGGCCTCGACGAGAACGAGGCTCGCGCGCTTGGCAAGAAGACCGTCCTCAAGACGAGCGGCGCCGGCGACCTGCTGTCGCTCGAAATGTCCTACCCGCGCGAAGGACGCCAGCGCGCGATGATGACGATCAGGCTGCCTCGGCGCCTGCGGGTCCGCGTGTCGCGCGTCAGCCGCCTCGAGGCCCGGAATCTCGGAGGCGTGGAGTTGGACAACACGCGCGGACCCGCCACCGTGTCGGCGATCGCCGGGATCGTGCGCGGCACGCACAACGGCGGCGAGCTGACACTCGAACACGTGAAGGCGATCGATCTCGCCGCCCGCCGATCGGAGATGACGATCGCGGGCGTGGATGGCCCCGTGCGGCTCGACCTGACGGGGGGAACGTGCCGCGCCCGCGACATCGCCGGGGATTTCGACGTGGATGGCAACCGCGTGGATCTCGATATCGAGGGGCTTGCCGGTACTCTGACCGCCGACCTCTCGCAGGGCAGCATCGAAGTGACGCGGTTGGCGAAGCAGGCGCGCGTGGACGCCCGCGGAACGGAAATCAGGATCGCGCTGGAAAGACCGGTGCCGATCAGCGCAATCACGACCGACGAGGACGTCAACGTTCGGCTGCCCGAGCACGGGGGCTTCACGCTCGACGCCACCGTGGAAAACGGCGAGATCCGCCTGCCCGAGCGGGCGCCGGCGCCCGCGCGCACCGGACAGACCACCATCGCACAGGGCGCGATCCGCGGCGGCGGCCCCACGCTCTCGCTCCGCACGACGCACGGAGATATCGTGGTGAGATGAAAGACGCAGGCACTTGAAAGGTAGTGTCCTTTTGCCTTGAAGTCCGTGAGCTCCACGTGAGCTCCACGTGCTGCTTGACGTGAAGGCCGCGCCTCTGTAGCATGGCCTCTCTTTCATCGAGGCGTCGTGCTCTCCGCTGCTCCGCTCATACACACTTCTTATTCAGGGCTGTCGCTCTTCCGTCGCGGCAAGGTACGCGACGTGTACGAGGTCGGCGATCAACTGTTGATCGTTGCCACCGATCGGATCTCCGCATTCGACTACGTGCTCGGTTCCGGGATTCCGGACAAGGGCAAGGTTCTGAACCAGCTGTCGGCCTTCTGGTTCGGCCACCTGGCGCGTGTCGTGCCGAACCACCTGATCTCGATCGAGGTGGATCGGTTTCCGGCCGTGTTCAAGCCGCACGCCGCGGAACTGCGCGGCCGCGCGATGCTGGTGCGACGGACCGAGCCGCTGCCACTCGAGTGCGTGGCCCGCGGCTACCTGTCGGGGTCCGGCTGGAAGGAGTACCAGCAGAGCGGCAGCGTGTGCGGGATCAAGCTGCCGGCGGGGCTCCGCGAGTCGGACCGGCTGCCTGAGCCGATCTTCACCCCCGCCACGAAGGCGGATACCGGGCACGACATCAACATCAGCGAAGCCGACGCGGCCGCCATCGTCGGGCGCGAGCTGCTGGGGCGGCTGCGCGAGTTGACGCTCGAGCTGTATCGCCAGGGGGTGGCGCACGCCGAGTCGCGCGGCATCATCATCGCCGACACGAAGTTCGAATTCGGGCTGGCCGGCGGCGACGGCCCCGACCACCTCGTCCTGATCGACGAGGTGTTAACCCCAGACTCTTCGCGGTTCTGGCCGAAGTCGGCGTACGTGCCGGGCCGGGGGCAACCCAGCTTCGACAAGCAATTCGTCCGCGATTACCTCGAACAGATTCAGTGGAACAAGCAGCCCCCCGTCCCGTCGCTCCCTGACGACGTCGTGCTGCGCACGCGCGAAAAGTATCTCGAGGCCCACCGGTTGCTGTCCGGGCGGGAGATCAAGTAGTCCAGGAGCGCCTGTGCGCGACCAGTTGGAGAAGCTCGTCCAGGAAATGCTCGACCGCGGCATCCTCTACGAGGATGCCAGGCGGGAATTCGAGCGCGTCTTCATCTCCAAGGCCCTGGCCCGGTCCAAGGGCAACCTCTGCAAGGCGGCGGACGTTCTCGGCCTCCACCGCAACACCATGACCCGCAAGGTCACGGAGTACCGGATCAAGCGGAAGGGCGCCGCCTAAGGTTCAGGAAGCCCCCGTTAGCAGTTGACACCCTCGACTGCTGACATATAATTAGCAGTCGGCCCCATTGACTGCTAACCCTGCAGGGGGGCCACCTTTTGACCGGCGCGAGCCGCAACGTTTTTAACAACAACCTCTATTTGGTGGGGGGAACCAGAGATGGCGACCACTGCGACAAAGCTGAAGGTGAGACCGCTTCACGACCGCATCATCGTGCAGCGGCTCGAGGAGTCGGAACAGAAAGTCGGCGGGATCATCATCCCTGACACGGCCAAGGAAAAGCCGCAGCAGGGGCGGGTGATGGCCGTCGGCAAGGGGCGCGTCGAGAAGGACGGCAAGATCACGCCGCTCGACGTGAAGGAAGGGGACACGGTGCTGTTCGGCAAGTACTCCGGCCAGGAGATCAAGCTGGATGGCGACGAGTACCTGATCATGCGCGAGGAAGAGGTCCTCGGCGTCATCGAGAAGTAAAAGCCTGAACAGGGTTCAGGATTCAGGGTTTAGGCTTCAGGCACGTGTAGCCGCCGGCCTTCAGGCCGGCGCACGGAGGGTTTGACGCAATGGCGAAGCAGATTGTGTACGGAGAGGACTCGCGCCAGGCGATCCTGCGCGGCGTGAACGCCCTTGCCGACGCGGTGAAGGTGACGCTTGGGCCGAAGGGACGCAACGTCGTCCTTGACAAGAAGTTCGGCTCGCCGACCATCACCAAGGACGGCGTGACGGTGGCGAAGGAAATCGAGCTGAAGGACACGCTCGAGAACATGGGCGCGCAGATGGTGCGCGAGGTCGCGAGCAAGACATCGGATATCGCCGGTGACGGCACCACGACGGCGACCGTGCTGGCGCAGGCGATCTATCGCGAGGGGGCGAAGAACGTCGCCGCCGGCGCGAACCCGATGGAACTGAAGCGCGGCATCGAGAAGGCCGTCGAAGTGCTCGTCGAAGAGCTGAAGAAGCAGGCCAAGCCGGTGAGCGGCCAGGCGATCGCGCAGGTCGGGACGATCTCGGCGAACAGCGACGAGACGATCGGCAGGATCATCGCCGAAGCGATGGACAAGGTCGGCAAGGACGGGGTGATCACGGTCGAGGAAGCCAAGAGCATGGAGACCTCGCTCGAGGTCGTCGAAGGCATGCAGTTCGACCGCGGCTATCTCTCGCCGTACTTCGTGACCGATCCCGAGCGCATGGAAGTGGTGCTCGAGAACCCGTTCATCCTGATCCACGAGAAGAAGATCAGCTCGATGAAGGACCTGCTGCCGCTGCTCGAGCAGGTGGCGCGCGCGGGGCGGCCGCTCGTCATCGTCGCGGAGGACGTGGACGGTGAGGCGCTGGCCACGCTCGTCGTCAACAAGCTGCGGGGCACGCTGCAGGCCGCCGCGGTCAAGGCGCCGGGCTTCGGCGATCGCCGCAAGGCGATGCTCGAAGACATCGCCACGCTGACCGGCGGCAAGGCGGTCACCGAGGATCTCGGCATCAAGCTCGAGAACGTCCGCGTGGAGGACCTCGGCAAGGCGAAGAAGGTCGTCATCGACAAGGACAACACGACGATCGTCGAGGGCGGCGGTGCGCAGGGCGCGATCGAGGGGCGCGTCAAGGTGATCCGCCACCAGATCGACGAGACGACGTCGGACTACGATCGCGAGAAGCTGCAGGGGCGCCTCGCGAAGCTCGTGGGCGGCGTTGCCGTCATCAAGGTCGGCGCGGCCACCGAGACCGAGATGAAAGAGAAGAAGGCGCGCGTCGAGGACGCGATGCACGCGACCAAGGCGGCCGTCGAAGAGGGGATCGTCCCGGGCGGCGGCGTGGCGCTGATTCGCGCGTCGAAGGCGCTCGACAACCTCAAGGCCGAAGGGGACCAGCTGGTCGGGATCAAGCTGATTCACAAGGCGGTCGAAGCACCGCTCCGCTGGATCGCCACCAACGCCGGCCAGGAAGGCTCCATCGTCGTTCAGAAGGTGAAGGACGCGAAGGGCGAAGAGGGCTACAACGCGGCGTCCGACAAGTACGAGAACCTGGTGTCGGCTGGCGTCATCGACCCGGTGAAGGTCGTGCGCACGGCGCTCCAGAACGCCTCGTCGATCGCGTCGCTCCTGCTCACGACCGAAGCGATGGTTTCGGAGATTCCGGAAGAGAAGAAGGAAGCTCCGATGCCGGGCGCGGGCGGCGGCATGGGTGGGATGTATTAGTCGGAGGCCAGGTACCAGAGGTCAGGTACCAGGTACGACGAAACGAAAGCACAACGGAAAAGGCCCGGCAGGATTCTGCCGGGCCTTTTCTGTTGTACCTGGCCTCCGGTACCTCGCCTCTGGCACCTAGCGCAACGTGAACGTCAGCTCGATGGTCACGAGCACCGCGACCGGCTTGCCGAGGCGCGTGCCCGGAGCGAAGCGCCACTGTTTGACCGCTTCGATGGCCTTCTGATCGAGGCCGAAGGTGCGATCCAGCGAGCGCGTGACGTGCACCTCGCCCACCGTGCCGTCCGGCATCACCACCGCCTCCATCTCGACGACACCCTGGACCTTGGCGCGCATCGCGTCAGCGGTGTACTGCGGCTTGACCTCGTTGATGATCCGCGGGATTTCGACGCCGCTGCCGGGGCGGTAATACCCGCCGCCCGTCCCCCCGCCGAACCCTTCGCCCAGGCCGCTGCCCTGCCCCGATCCGCTGCCGGTCCCCGAGCCCGTGCCCGCTCCGCCACCGGAACCGGTGCCCTGCGAGGCAGTCGGCGCCGGTAGTCCTTCGAGGGTGCCGGGAAGCGTGGCGAGGGCGGAGGCCATCGTTTGGGCCGGAATGTTGAGGGTCGGCTCGGGCTTCGGCTCGTCCTTCGGCTTTTCGGGCGGCGTGAGGTCAGGCTTCTTGTCGACCGGGACGCTCAGCTTTTCCTTGCCAGGGACCTCGAGCTTCTGGACAGGCGCCGGGTTCTGGTTCCCCCCACCGCCGCCACCGCCGCCTGGTCCGGGTGTGGTCAGCCACACAATCTGGTCTGGATTGGTGGGCCGGAAGACCTGTGTCGATTCGGGCGGCGGCAACCGCGAGATGATGACGGCCAGGATCGCGCCGCCCACATGCACGAGGAACGAGGCACTCAGCGCGCCGAGCCGTCTCTCTCGCGGCACGACGAAGAGCTGACGCTCATTCAGAAAGCCCTGCGGCCTCTGTCCCGCGTCTGCTTGGAGGGCCACCGCTGTCATTCTCCACGAGCCTCGAACGAGGCGCAACTGCAAAAGCGATACCTGAGCCGAAATGCCGCGTTTTCTGGCGAATCCACGCCGACACCGTCCTCAATCGACGGCAAGGCGGGTGACACTTACGCCGGGCGTCGCGAAACGGCGGCCCGTGAAGGTTAGACGCGGCCGGCCCAGGTACCGATCGCGGCGTTGCCGCCGCCGTAGGCGTGCAGCGTCGCGAGGGCATCGGAGGCGCGTCCCTCGCTGGACACACCCACCAGGACACCGCCGCGCGCGACGAGTCTCTCGAATATGACGCCGTCGTGCGGCTGAAAGCCGGCATGGCGCGCGCTCGCGGCCAGTCCGAGCGTGGCGAGGCCATTTTCACCGGCGTTGAGCGCCGCGATCAGCGGTCCCTGGAGGACCGCCTGGCCGACATTCTTGACTTCGCCGATCGACGGGCGCCCGCCGAACACGCGTTGCACGAGGCCGTCTGCCTCCGGAGACGCGATGGTGATCAGGGAGAGCGACGAGAGCGAAAAATGATGGCGCACGAGCGCCTCGATGCCTTTTTCCGCCGAGGCGACGTCCTTGAACACGCCAATCGTGAAACGATCCGTGGCCAGGTCCATTGGGGTCAGTCTTTCCAGTCCGCGACGGTGACTTCTGTCCCGCCGCTCCGTTCGAGCGCCTGGCACACACGCGGGACGAGCGTGGCGTCCCCCACGTGCGCGCCCAAGAGGATCGCGCCCCCCTCGACCGCCCGCTCGTAGCGGTCGGCGCGATCGGTCGATACGCCGGCACCCGACAGGATGGCGCTCAGATCCCCCGCGACATGCCCGGCGGCCTCGCCCATCCCCGCGGCAAGCGGCCCCGACGCGACGATGGGGCCGACGCCCGGCAACACGAGCGCCATCGCGGCGAGCAGGTGCGCGCTCAATTCGCCGAATCGCGCGGCGAGGCGCGAGTCCTCGATATCCGCGCCGGGCGTGGCGCCGATATTGCGCGCCACCACCGACAGCTGCTGGGCCGGAAGGCCCAGCTCGCGGGCGGCACGGGCGCCCAGCGCGGCGCCGTCGGCGCTCTGGTAGAGCGCGAGTACCAATGGATGCGACATCCGACCTCGTTAGAATAACACCGCGGTGCCGTACGACGTAGCAGTAGTGGGCGGCGGTCCGGCAGGGGCGCGCGTGGCGTGGCGCCTGGCGCGCGCCGGCGCGCACGTGGCGCTCGTCGATGGCAGCCACCCGCGCGAGAAACCGTGCGGCGGCGGTGTGACAGGCCGGGCGCTGCGGCTCGTTTCCGCGCAGCTTTCGGGGGCACCGGTGCCACACGGCGTAGCGGTCGAGCGCGCCGTGTTCGTGCAGAACGGTGCGCGCGCCGTGGTGAGCCTGCCGGCTTCCCCGCCGCCGGCCCACGGGACCGCCGTGACGTCCGGGACGGCGCTGATCATTTTCCCGCGCGCGGATTTCGACGGGCGGCTTTACGACAGTGCTGTCGCGGCAGGCGCCGCCCCCGTGCACGAGCGCGCGCGTGATGTGGAGGCGACATCCACCGGCGCGCGCGTGCGGCTGGAACGCGGTGCCGCGATCGAGGCGCGGTGGATCGTGGGCGCCGACGGCGCGAACAGCCTGGTGCGGCGCCGCCTGCTGGCGCCGTTCAGCCGCGCGGAACTGTCGATCGCGACCGGCTTTTTCGTGCACGGGCCGACGTCGCGGGACATCATCGTCGAATTCGAGAGCCGTCCGGCCGGATACCTCTGGTCGTTTCCGCGCGCGGATCACCTCGCGGTCGGCATCTGCGCGCAGGCCGATCGGTCCACGGCGGCCGAACTGCGCGCGGTGGCGAGTCGATGGATCGCACGCGAGCGTTTCGAGGGAACCCCCGAGCCGTACAGCTGGCCCATCCCGTCACTCTCTGCCAGGGCGATCGAGCAGCAGCGCCCTGCGGGGCACGGCTGGCTCCTTGTCGGCGATGCGGCAGGGCTGGTCGATCCGATCACGCGCGAGGGCATCTTTTTCGCCCTGCAGTCGGCCGACCTGGCCGCCGATGCGATTCTCGGCGGACGCGATGTGCCCGCACGTTTCCGCGAATCGCTCGGCGACGAGATCCTGCCGGAGCTCGCGCGCGCGGCCGCCCTCAAGGATGGGTTCTTTCAGCCCAGGTTGACCGGTCTGCTGATTCACGCACTCCGGGCGAGCCCGAAGATCGGCGCCGTGATGGCGGACCTCGTCGCGGGCGAACAGCCGTACCGCACGCTGGCGCGCCGGCTGCTGCGCACCTTCGAGTTCGGGTTGGCCCTTGAACTCGCGCGGCTCAGACGCGCGCGGCGGTAGCGGCACCTTCTCACCGCAGAAGGCGCTGAACGCGCGGAACGGCCTGGGGCCGACTCAAAAGACGTTTTTGCGACTTCCGTGGGTTCTGCGGTGAAGAGTTAGTGCACCAGATAGCCGTCGCGGGCGCGGACTTGCAGGCCTGGTTTCCTCACCCGCACGGTGATGGCGCGCCACTCGCCCCTGTCGTCGAGCGGGCGCGTCGGCGTGTAGCCAAGGAGGTACTGGTGTCGCAGCTCCTCGGCGATCTCCCGCAGTGCCTGCGGCAAGGCGCGCGCGTCGCGCAGATGAGCGGAGCGGCCGCCGGTCAGGGCGGCGAGTTCGGAGAAGAGCGGCGGCCGCCGCGCGCTGATCGCGATGGGATAGATGAGCACGTCGGCGTTGCGCGCCCGCGCGAGCGCGTCGCCGGCGCTTGCCTCGCTGTAGCGATCGTCGCCGTCCGACAGCAGCACGAGCGCGCGGCGCCCGCGCGCCGGCTGGATCGCGTTCAGCGCTTCGATGATCGCGTCGTGGAGCGACGTCGTGCCCCAGCGATCGAGCCCGTCCACCGCCCGGTACTGCGCGCGACGATCCGTTGAGAGCGGCGCCAGCGCCTCGATCTCGCTGCCGATCGCGATCACCATCGCTTCGTCTGCCGGCCGCAGCGCGCCGAGGAGGATGCGCGCGGCGCTCTTGGCGGCGGCCAGCCGCTCCGCCCCCATGCTGAAACTCCGGTCGATGGCCACGGCAGCGGCCAGCGGAAACTCACCGCGAGTGAACGCCGTCACCTGCTGCCGCAGGCCGTCCTCGAGGACATCGAAGTCCTCGCGCCCGAGGTTCGTCACGACGTTCCCGCGCTCGTCGGTCACCGTGGCGTAGACCTCGACCAGGTTCACCTGCGTGGCGAACTGCGGCCCGGCGGCGGAGGCGCCACCGAACGACAGCGCCGCCAGCACGGCCGTTGGTGCTACAATCGCCCGCAAGGAGTTCCCTATGTTCGGCCGCCTCGGCTTGCCCGAGATGCTCATCATCCTCTTCATCATCATCCTGATCTTCGGCGCGAACCGCCTGCCGGAGATCGGCAGGGGGATCGGAAGGGGCATCCGGAACTTCAAGGACGCCACGAAGGACGGCGCGCGCAAAGACGACGCCTGAGGCCGGCCGTCTGGTCGGTCCCGCCCCGCATCAGAGAATAACGCGTGTGTCCCCCACGCGTCGCGTCACGCGTTCCCGGTCGAGGTACTCCAGCAGCGGGATCGCGAATTTGCGCGAGACCCCGAACGTCTCCTTGAAGGACCCGACATCGACTTGTGCCGGCTGACTCCCGGACTTGAGCGCCAGCACGTCGCGCTTCAGCCTCGCGAGCGCATCGCCGTGGAAGAGCAGGCCTTCCACGCGGACGAGCACGCGCTGCCGCGTCAACAGCTTCACCACGCGATCGACCAGGGCCGTGTCGAGCCCGAGCGAGGTCGCAACGTCCGCGGCTGACGCCGGCGTGAGCGCCGCGCGGCGAAACGCGCTCTCGATGGCGTCGCGCGCGCGCTGTTCCTCGGGAGACAGCTCGACCCGGTGCGTGGCCAGCGCCACGCGATCACGGCCGGCAATCTTTCCGCCGGCTGCAAGCTCGTCGAGGACGGCGTCGAAGACGGCGTCGGCCGCGCGCGAGAAGCGGCGCGTGCGCAGTTCCTCGCGGGGCAGCCCCTCGGAAAGCGGCTGGGCGCGGTGGTGCTCCTCCAGGTCCGCGAGCACGTCACGAGCGAGCTCGTCGAGAACGCGCGCCGCCACGACAACCGGGCCGAGATCGCGCGCAACGCCCTCGGCTTCCAGCGCTCGCACGAGCGGGCCCACCTCACGATGTGCCACGCCGCTCCGGGCGGCGAGCGCCGAACGCGGCAGCCCCGCTCCCCCGGCTTCTTCGATCAGCGCCGCGGCAACACGCTTCGCGCCCACCGCCTCGTCGATCGCGGCCATCCGCCGGCGTCCCGCCTCCGTGCGCGTGCCGCCCCGCGGAGGAGACGGATCGAGCACCGCGCCTCCGGCGATTGTGACGGGGGGGGAATACGCGCGCAGGATGAACCGGTCTCCACGTGCGAGCACGGTCGGCGACTCGAGGCGGATCCGGATATGCCCGCGCTCCCCAGGCGCGAGTTCGGCTCCCGACGCGAGCGTCACGCGTCCGAGCAGCTCGGCGGTCCCGTGGTGAAATCGCACGCGCGCGCCATGGCGCAACGGCTTTGCCGACGGCAGGAGGTCCAGCACCGCGTCCGCGCGTCGCGTCGGCTCGAGCGCGCCCGGCGTGATGAGTGTCTCGCCGCGCGTGAGCTCCGCGACCTCGACGCCGCCCAGGTTCGCGGCGACCCGATGCCCGGCGCGCACGACGCTCGCGGCCCGCCCGTGCACCTGCAAGCCGCGCACTTTCACGCGGCGCCCCGCCGGCGCGACGACAAGCTCGTCGTCCTGGCGCAGCTGCCCGGACACGAGCGTGCCGGTGACCACCGTGCCGAAGCCCTTCATTGAAAACACGCGGTCGATCGGAAGCCGTACGGCCTCGCCGGAGGCGGCGCCTTCACGCCCGCCGCGCAGCATCGCCAGCGCGCGCCGCAGCGCGTCGAGTCCCGCTCCGGTTGTCGCCGAAACGGGAATGACGGGCGCGCCGGCGAGAAACGTGTCCGCCACCAGCTCGCGCGCTTCGAGCGTGGCGAGCTCCAGCGTGTCGGCATCGACCAGGTCGGACTTGGTGAGCGCGATGACGCCTGAGGGAATGCGCAGCAGCCGGCAGATGTCGAAATGCTCGCGCGTCTGCGGCATCACCGATTCGTCGGCCGCGATGACGAGCAGCACGGCGTCGATCCCCCCGATGCCGGCGAGCATGTTCTTGACGAACCGTTCGTGCCCGGGCACGTCCACGAACGCGATGTGGACGTCGTCCACCTCCGCGTGCGCGAACCCGAGGTCGATCGTGATGCCGCGCGCTTTTTCCTCCTTCAGCCGGTCGGGATCGATCCCGGTGAGCGCGCGAACGAGCGTGCTCTTGCCGTGATCGATGTGCCCGGCGGTGC
>JACPDI010000051.1 GCA_016184105.1 Acidobacteriota bacterium | reverse complement strand
TCGAGCGGCGTGCCTGGTCTCAATCCGGCCCGCTCGCGGATGACGGCCGGAATGACCACACGCCCTGCCTTGTCGATGGTAGTTCGCATGGCAACAGACTACCATGTCCGGGTCCGAACCTCTCGGCAGAACCACCCGTCAGAACCCGCCGGTAGAACCCTTCAGTTCGTCGCCTTCTTCTTCGCCGCCTTGATGTCTTCTTTGAGCTGCGGCTGCACCTTGAATCCAGCTTTTTCGGCCGCTTTCACTTCCTTCTCCGCCTCGTCGGCCCTTCCCGTCAGCAGGTAGACGACCGCCAGATTGTTGTGCGCCTCACCGGATCGTCCGTCGGCCGCAATCGCCGCCTTGTACTCGCGTTCCGCGTCCTCGAATTTCTCCGTCCGGAAATACGCGCTGCCCAACGAGAGGGAAACCCACGCCGGCACCGTGTTGCTCAGCGAGAAGTTGCTCCCGCGCTGGATGGCCTCCATCATCTGCCGACGCCGTTCGTTCAGCTGCCGCAGGATCTCTGCTGTCTGCTGCGTCTGGGGACCGGTCTGGTACTGGCGAATTATCTCGTCGATTTCCGTGACGCGATCGCGACGGTAGCGCTGCGCTTCCTGCTGGTTGCTGAACCGCTGCCCGGCCTGAGCCTGGTACAAGTCACGGCTGCGGGTGAGCGCGGAGATCGCCTCCACGTAGCGCTTCTGCGCCATATACGAACGCCCCAGCATGTAGAATGCGAGTTCGAATTGCGGATCGATCTCGACCGCCTGCTGGAACGCCCGGGTAGCCTTCTCGAAGTCTTCGGCCCGCATGTGTTCAAAACCGAGCCGGTACGGCACGAGCGCGCGGTCGCGATTGTTCGCCAGCTCGCGCGGTGCAGCCCGGAACTGTTCGGCCAGCAAGGTGGGAGGCGTGCAAGCAAGCACGAATGCGAGCGTGGCTGCCGACGTCATCCTCATGACATGTTCTCCAGGGTCCAAATGAAAACGCCCCGCGATCCCGGAGGATCGCAGGGCGTCATGGTACACCCGGAGGCGACCCGCTGCCGCGGGCCGTCCCGCGAGATCTAGAAGATGAACTTCACGCCCACCCGGGCCTGCAGCGGGATCTGGAAGTCGTTGTCCATCAGGAACCGCGGGTCCTTCACGATGTGCTCCGCATCGATCAACTGCGCCAGAGTCTGACGGCCGCCGTAGAACTGGGCTTCATCAGGGGTGACGCCGTTGACCTTGTGGTACGTCGAGTACTGGCTGATCGCGGTGTCCTGGTTGAACAGGTTCAGCACGTTGAACTGCAGCTGGAGGCGGCGGTCGCCGGCCAGCCGGAAATCGTGCTGCAGGCTGACGTCAGTCTGCGAGTACGTCGGCGTGCGGCCGTCGCTGCCGCGGCCCAGGTACTGAACCGGGTAGTTGCTCGTCGGGAAGATCCCGATTTCGCGCGTCACGGGCAGCCCGCTGGCGATGTACTGGTTCAAGCCTACGCTGGTGCCGAACGGCATCACGTAGATGAACTGCGTCTTGAACTGGTGCGGCCGGTCCGTCGGGAGCGGCCCGAACGCCGCTTCGCCGCCGTCCTGGAACATCATCATCGGGTAGTCATACGCGCGGCCGACGTTCGGGCTCATACGGCCGTTCTCGTCGGACTGCGACAGACCGGTGTAGTTGCCGTGCAGACGGCTCCAGAGATAGCTGCTCCGGAGATACCAGCTGTTTGCGAGCCGCTTTTCGAACGCGAACTCGACGCCGTCGTAGTCGCGCTTCGCCTTCGGCAGCTCCACCTGCGGGTTGGTGAACGCCAGCGCCGTGAGCCCCTCGCCGGGGTTCGCGATGACGTAGCCCTCGCTGCCATCCGGGAGCAGGAAGCCCGTGTCATCAACCGCCCGATCGAGCTGCTTGTGCACGTACCGGAGGCTGACCGCCATCACGTCGTTCAGCTGGTGGTCGCCGCCCAGCGTGAACTCCTGCTGGCGCATCGGCTTGAGATCCGGGTCGATCGCGTCCGACCCGAACGACGGGTGACGGAAGTCGATCGGTCCGCGGATTAGCGTGCCGGAGCAGGCCGGCGGGCAGTTCGCGCCGTTGACCAGCGTCCGCCAGTCCGGCGTGTCGAGCGTGTAGTAGTAAGACAGCCACTTGTCGCCGCCGAACGAGCCGCGCGGCAGTTCCAGCTTGAAGATGTCGTAGAAGATGCCCCACGAACCGAACACCTTCGTGCGGCCGTCGCCATTGACGTCATACGCGAAGCCGACGCGCGGTGCCAGCTTGTCGCTGAACGGGAACTCCAGGCCAAACTCGGGGATGTCCTCGCCCGTCGTGTAGGTGGGCACGCGCTCACGCTCGGTCCTGAGGCCCAGGTTGACGGTCAGGCGGTTGCTGATCGTCCAGGCGTCCTGGATGAACAGACCCACGAGGTTGGTGTGGATGTCACCCTCGGTGATGAGTCCCTTCTTCGGATCGATGGCGTTGCTGCGGACCTCGTAGTACCCGAAAGGTCCACGCGTCACTGGCCGGCCGCTCGACAGGGGGATTCCCCAGCGGATGGTCACGAGGTTGCGCGACTCGCCGCTGAGCACATTGTTGCCAACGCGATCCAGCTGCACGCCGCCCTTGATCTGGTGCTCACCGCCGAAGTGGCCGTACACCGTCGCGTCCGCCTGGAAGTAGGCGCGGGTCTGCTGGTCGCGCTCCACCTTCGTGTTCGACGGAATGCTCCGGAAGTTCGTGCCGCGCTGCAGTTCCGCGGGCACGCCAGCCATGCCGATGTTGCTGGTGGTCGTCCAGCGGATCACGGGCTCTTCGGTCACGTTGGTGTCGTGCTGGTCGGCCATGTAATAGCCGCCGCGGACACTGAAGAACAGGTTCGGGTTGGCCACGTAGTCCAGGTTGCCCGACACGCTGTAGTTCGGGAACGTCGAGGTCTTGCCGTAGTTCGTTCCCGCCGGATCGAGGCCCGACAGCGCGGGCAGCAGCCCCTTCAGGCGCCGCCAGCTGTTGTTGAACGCGACGCGCGAGCGCAGCTTGTCGCTCCACTGCGCCGTCGTGTTCGCCGTGACGTAGTGGAACTGTTCCTTCTGCGTCGCAGAGGTGGTCGCTGCGCTCGGATTGCTCGCCGTGCTCGGGTCCACCGAACGCTCGGTGCTGGTGAGGGCTGGCTGGTAGGCGCCGAAGAACCACGCGCGATCCCTGATGATCGGGCCGCCGAGCGCGAAGCCCGGCTCGATGCGCGTTTCGTCGTCCTTCGGGTAGCTGACGTACTCAGCCACGTTCGAGTCCGTGAGGTTCTGCCGGAGCGTGGGACGACGGGCACTCTCCAGGTCGCTGCCCTGGAAGTAGAAAAGCCCGTTGCCGTGCAGGTCGTTCGTGCCGCTCTTGGTCACGACGTTGACCACGCCGCCCATCGCGCCACCGAACTCCGCCGTATAGCCGGAGGACTTGACCTGGACCTCTTCGACGAAGTCCGCGATGACATTCTTGCCGGAGGCGCCGGTCCGCAGGTTCGTGGTCTCGATGCCGTCCACGATGTAGCGGTTCTCGCCGGCGCTCGCGCCGTCAATCGAGAGACCACCGAGTTTCGCCTCGTTGTTCGCGCCGGGGGCCTGCGTGACCAGCGTGGTGAAATCACGTCCCTTCGGCAGCAGTTCGACCTGCTCGCCGCGTATGCTGGTCTGTCGCGCCGTCTGCTTGACGTCGACCAGCGGGCTTTCCGCGGTGACCTGCACGCTTTCCGCAACCCCTGCGACCGCGAGCGCGAAGTCCACCTTCTTGATCTGCCCGAGGTTGACCTGGACGTTTTCCGTCGTCCGCGGTGAGAAGCCGCTCAGGTTTGCCGTGACGGTGTAGCTGCCAGGCGCGAGCGACGGGAAGCGGTAAGTGCCGGTATTGTCCGAGGTGGTGCTGACGGTCGCGCCTGTGGGGCTCTTCGCCTCCACCGTGACACCCGGGAGCACCGCTCCCGACGTGTCTTTCACGACCCCTTCAATAGAGCCCCGCTGCTCCTGGGCCATCGCGGTCCCGGTAAGCAGCAGTGCGCACATGAAGGCTATTACTGTGCGTGCACGCATTCTTCAAATCCTCCGAATGAGTCTAGGAACGAAATGGCAGGAACGAAGCACTGCCAACCCACGTTTTTAGCACACGATGTGCCTGAAATCACAATTTGCTAAGTCGCTTGTTTGCAGTAACTTAGTTTAAACAGACCCGGCGTCGGGCCGGCGGGTCCACCGAATTGAATCCAAATGGCCGGATTGGCTATGACAAGGTGCACTATGTTGCGACCGGCAGCGGCCCTCCCTCCAGATCTCCGGCCGGGCCACTGATATCATTCGTGGGTTATGCCGGGCCGGTCCGTCGTCATTGTGAGCGCCGCGCGCACCGCTATCGGAAAGTACGGCGGCTCGTTTCGCACCGTCCATCCGGCCGAACGCGGCGCGGTGGCCGCGCGCCGCGTCATCGACACCGCCGGACTGGCCGGCGAAGACGTCGAAGACGTCTGGATCGGCCACGGCCGCCAGGCGGGTTCCGGCCCGAACACCGCACGCCAGGTGGGCAAGCGAGCCGGCCTTCCCCACACGACGCCGGCGCAGACGATCAACAAGGCGTGCGCCTCCGGGCTGCAGGCGATCGTGAGCGCCGCGCAGGAGATCGCGCTCGGCGAGATCGAGTGCGCGCTGGCGGGCGGGGTCGAGTCGATGAGCCGGATGCCGTATCTCATCGACGCCGAGGACGCGCGGTGGGGCCACCGCATGGGCCACTTCACGCTGGTGGACGCGATGTACCGCGACGGGTTCACCTGCTCGGTCTGCGGCATGATCATGGGGGAGACCGCCGAGCTCCTCGCGCGGCAGTACGGCATCACGCGCGACGCCTCGGACCGGTTCGCGCTCGAAAGCCAGCGCAAGGCGGAAGCGGCGATCGCCGCCGGCCGCTTCGGCGATGAAATCGCGCCGGTCACGATCGCGGACGCGAAGGGACGTGAGACGGTCGTTGGGCGCGACGAGCACCCGCGTTGCGGGGCGACGCTGGAGTCGCTTCAGAAGCTGCCGCCCGTCTTCGGCGCGGTTGACGGGCAGCCGGGGATCATCACCGCGGGTTCCTCGTCGGGCATCACCGACGGCGGCGCCGCGGTCGTCGTGATGAGCGAGGAGCGGGCGCGCGCGCGCGGCCTGGCGCCGCTGGCGCGCATCACCGGGTGGGCCAGCGCGGGCGTGGATCCGCGGGTCATGGGGATTGGGCCAGTGCCGGCGATGAAGAAGCTCTTCGAGCGGACGGGCACCACGGTTGACGACTACGACCTCGTCGAGCTGAACGAGGCGTTCGCGGCGCAGGTGCTCGCGGTGCTGAAGGACGTGCCGATCGCGCCCGATCGGCTGAACGTGAACGGCGGCGCGATCGCACTCGGCCACCCGATCGGCGCCACCGGCACGCGCCTCGTGGTCACGCTGCTGCACGAGATGAAGCGGCGCGGCGCGCGGCGCGGTCTGGCGACGCTGTGCGTGAGCGGCGGGCTCGGGATGGCGGTTGCATTTGAGAATTTGAGGATTTGAGGATTTGGAGGATTTGAGGATTTGAGGATTGCGGTTATTGCCGGAGACGGCATCGGAAAAGACGTCACGGCCGAAGCCGTGAAGGTGATCCGGAAGACGGCGGAGGTGTTCGGGAGGACGATCGACCTCGAGCTGCTCCCGTACGGCGCGGACTATTACCTGCAGACGGGCATCGCGCTGCCGGCCAACGGCTACGCGACGCTGCGCGATGAGTTCGACGCGATCTTCATCGGAGCGCTTGGCGATCCGCGGATCCCGGATATGCGCCACGCCCGCGACATCCTGCTCGGCATCCGCTTCGAGCTGGATCTGTACGTGAATTACCGGCCCGTTCGCCTCCTCGACGAGCGCCTGTGCCCGCTCAAGGGACGCACGCCGAAGGACGTGGACTTCGTCGTCTTTCGGGAGAACACCGAGGGGCTGTACGTGAGCGTCGGCGGGCGTTTCAAGGCCGGCACGCCGGACGAGATCGCCATCCAGGAGGAAGTGAACACGTACAAGGGCGTCCATCGCATCATCCGCCACGCCTTCGAGTTCGCGGCAGCCTCGGGCCGGACGAACGTCGTGATGGCCGACAAGAGCAACGCCATGCAGCAGGGGCACGCGTTGTGGCAGAGGGTGTTCCGCGAGGTGGCGGTGGACTATCCCGGGATCAAGGCCGATCACTACTTCATCGACGCGCTCGCGATGCAGATGGTGAAGAACCCCGGTCTGTTCGAGGTGATCGTCACAAACAACCTGTTCGGCGACATCATCACGGACCTCGGCGCGCAGCTCCAGGGCGGGCTCGGGATGGCGACTTCCGGCAACATCCATCCCGGGCGCACGTCGATGTTCGAGCCGGTGCACGGCTCGGCGCCGAAGTACGAAGGCAAGAACGTCGCGAACCCGGTCGGCGCGATCCTGTCGGCGGCGCTGATGCTGGAGCACCTGGGCGCGAAGCCGGAAGCCGCGGCCATCGAAGCCGCCGTCGCCAACGCGGTGCAGACGCTCAACGTGACGACCGACGCGGGCGGCCGGCTCGGGACGGCGCAGACCGGGGACTATGTTGCGAAGCGCCTGGAAGCAGGCAAGGACAGGTAGCTCCCATGCATGAGGTATTCATCGTTGGAGGGGCGCGGACGCCGATGGCGGAGTACGTCGGCGCGCTGAAGGACTTTTCCGCGCTGCAGCTCGGCGCCATCGCGGCGAAAGCGGCGATGGATCGCACGGGCGTGCAGCCGGACTGGGTGGACCACGTCGTCTTCGGGAACGTCCTGCAGACGAGCGCCGACGCGATCTACGGCGCGCGGCACGTCGGGTTGAAAGCGGGCGTGCCGATCGATCGGCCCGCGCTGACCGTCAACCGCCTGTGCGGGTCCGGCATCCAGGCGGCCGTGAACGGCGCCCAGCTGATTCAGCTCGAGGAGGCCGACCTGGTGCTGACCGGCGGCATGGAGAGCATGAGCCAGGCGCCGCACGTCATTCGCGGCGCGCGGACCGGGCTGAAGCTGGGGCAGGCGAAGATGGAGGACATGCTCTGGGAAGCCCTCCTCGACACGCACTGCAACTGCATGATGGCGGCGACCGCCGAGAACTGCGCCACCAAGTACGCGATTCCGCGCGAGGCGCAGGACGCATACGCGCTCCGCAGCCAGCAGCTCGCCGAGAAGGCCTGGCGCGAAGGGAAGTTCGACGAGGAGGTCGTGCCCGTCGAAATCACGTCGCGCAAGGGGGTGACGCTGTTCGCGAAAGACGATCACATCCGGCCCGAGACGACGATGGACGGGCTGGCGAAGCTGCCGGCGGCCTTCTCGAAGAACGGCTGCGTCACTGCGGGAAACGCGAGCGGGATCGTCGACGGCGGCGCGGCGCTCATTCTCGCCTCGAGGAAGGCGGTCGACGCGCGTGGGCTGAAGCCGCTCGGGCGGCTCATCGCGTGGTCCTACGTGGGCGTGGAGCCGACGCTGATGGGCATGGGGCCGGCGCCGGCCACGCGCAAGCTCCTCGAGAAGACGAAGCTCACGCTGGACGACCTCGATCTCATCGAGGTGAACGAGGCGTTCGCGGCGCAGTATCTCGCGGTCGAGCAGGAGCTGGGCCTCGACCGCAACAAGGTGAACGTGAACGGCGGCGCCATCGCGCTCGGCCACCCGCTCGGCATGACGGGCACGCGGCTGCTCCTCACGCTGCTGCTCGAGCTGCGTCGCCGCGGCAAGCGCCGCGGCCTGGCGACGGCGTGCATCGGCGGGGGACAGGGGATCGCCGCGCTGGTGGAAACGGAGTCATAGATGATTCGAACAGTGGGCGTACTCGGTTGCGGTTTGATGGGGTCGGGGATCGCGCAGGTGGCCGCGCAGTCTGGCTACAAAACGATCGTGCGCGAAGTGGAGCAGTCGTTCCTCGACAAGGGGCTCGGCCGCATCAACAAGTTCCTCTCCGACGGCGTCGAGAAGGGGAAGGTGAGCCCGGAGGCGCGCGAGAAGACGCTCGCCAACCTCAAGGGCACGACCTCGTTCGACGATTTCAAGGACTGCGACATCGTCATCGAGGCCATCATCGAGAACATCGACGAGAAAGCGCGCGCCTGCGCGGCGCTCGAGGCCGTCGTGGGGGCGCGGACCATCTTCTGCTCGAACACCTCGTCGCTCTGCATCACGGAGCTGGCGGCGAAGACGAAGCGGGCGGACCGGTTCGCCGGGCTGCATTTCTTCAACCCCGTGCCGCTGATGAAGCTCGTCGAGGTGATCCGCGGGTTGACGACCAGCGACGACACGTATCGCGCGGTGTTCCAGTTCGCGCAGTCGCTGGGGAAGGAGCCGATCACCGCGCCCGACAAGCCGGGCTTCATCGTCAACCGGCTGCTCGTGCCGTACCTGCTCGATGCCATCCGGTCCTACGAGCATGGCCTCGGCACGCTCGAGGACATCGACAAGGGCATGAAGCTCGGAACCGGCTACCCCATGGGGCCGTTCACGCTGCTGGATTTCGTGGGGCTCGACACGACCTACTACATCGCGAACATCATGTTCGAGGAGTATCGCGAGCCGGCGTACGCGCCCCCGCCGCTGCTGAAGCGGATGGTGCTCGCCGGGCGCCTCGGGCGGAAGAGCGGGCAGGGGTTCTACAAGTACTGAGAGCCGCGGCCCTGAAGGGCCGCGGCTACGCGTATCCGCAGTCCGTGTCGCCGCCGGCCGTCCGTGTAGCCGCCGGCCTTCAGGCCGGCGGCTCCCTCAGCAGTCGCCGCGCCCTGGCCTTGAACTCGCGATCCTCCGGCGCCCATTCGTCGTGGATGGGCGCCGCCATCAGCTTCTCGAGCGCGGCGCACGCTTCCGCGTGGCGATCCATCGCGAGCAGCGTTTCGGCGAGGAAGTACAGCGAGGCGTGCGACGTGGGATCGTACGCGAGCGAGCGGCGGAGGTGCTCTTCCGATTTCTTCCGGCTGCCGCCGAACAGCGCCGGCACCCTGAAGTACCAGCGGCCCAGCGCGCGATCGGCGGAGCCGAGCTGAAAGCCGGGGTCGATCGTCAGCACGGTGTCCAGCTCGCGCTTGATCTGGCCACGGTACCTCAGCCCCATGCGCAGCCCGAATGACTCGGCAAGGGCGCCCATGTTGGCGGCGCGCCAGAAATGTCCCTCGGGCCGGCCCGGCCGCGCGCGGATGGCCGCCGCGGCGGCGTCAATCCCTTCCTCGAGCGCCGTGCGCCGGATCTCTCGCGACTCGGCGTGCGTCCCAATCCAGTACGCCGCGCGCGCCAGCTTCCACGCGCTTTCGAAGTCGGGACTTCCGCCCGGGCGGCCCAGGCGCCCCGCCCAGATCTGCGCCGCGGCCCGTGCGGAGGCGAGCTCTTCCCGGCGCGCGTAGAGGGCGTCCGGATCCGCAGCCGGAGGCTGCGCCAACGACATGTACAATACGAGGATGCAGGAGATCATCCGTCAGTTGCTCGAGCAGCTCGGCGAGGACCCGGACCGCGAAGGCCTGCTCGACACGCCCGCGCGGGTGGAGCGGGCCCTGCGCTTCCTCACGAGCGGCTACCGGACCGACGTGGACGGCGTCATCAACGAGGCGCTGTTTTCCGTCGATTATAACGAGATGGTGATCGTGCGGGACATCGACTTCTACAGCCTGTGCGAGCACCACATGCTGCCGTTCTTCGGCAAGTGCCACATCGCCTACCTCCCGCAGGGGAGGGTGATCGGCCTGAGCAAGATTCCGCGGATCGTCGACGTCTTCAGCCGGCGCCTGCAGATCCAGGAGCGGCTCACGCAGCAGATCGCCGACATCATCCGCGACAAGATCAACCCGATGGGCGTCGCCGTCGTGATCGAGGCCACGCACCTCTGCATGTCGATGCGCGGCGTTGAGAAGCAGAACTCGTACGCCGTCACCAGCGCGATGCTCGGCGTCTTCCGCGAGGATGCGCGGACGCGCTCGGAGTTCCTGGAGCTGATCAAGCGCCCCGAGCCGGCCAGGCGTCTGTCGACGCCCGAGCGGTCGCTCGTCGCCGATTGACGCCCCCGGCGGCTGTTATACTTCGACCGTGCGGCGATGTGCGGCTCTCATGCTGGCCTGCGGTCTCGGCGCCGGCGTCATCCTCGATGCGCAGGCACGGCGGTCCACGCGGCGCGCGACGCCACGCAAGCCGGCGGCCGTCGCGCTGAAAACCGAAGCGGCAAAGCTGACGTGTCCGGCGCTTCTCGGGCGCGGCGTCCGGACGCGCCTCGAGTTCTGCGACGTCCTCATCAGCCGCCAGCCCGCCGACGGCGTGCTCATCACCATCCCGCCGCACGAGGGCCCGGCGTTCGTCACTTTCTCCCTCCACAACCGGCACACGTACTCGGACGAAGAGGTCCGCGCAAAACGCGCGTACGCGAGCTACACCGCCGTCGTGGGGCTGCTCACGATGGACGCGGAGCTGGTGGAACGGGCGGCGGTGCAGGCCGAGTTTTTCGCCGAGCGCGACCTGTTCGACCGGATTGAAGGGGGGGCTGGGCCGCGCGGCCTCAAAGCGGTCGCGCCGATCGGCGCCGAGCACGTGCGCCTCCAGGTGGACGCGGCGACCCAGCAGGCCAGCCTCCTCGGCGAGAAGCTCGTCGTCGTGAGGCGCGAACAGACCGCGACGTACACCGTCGCCGGCACCCCGATCGCGACGGTGAGCGATGTGCAGGTGCAGTACCGGCCGAAGCGGGCCCCCGCCAGGCGCCGGTAGGGCGTGGCAGATTGCGGATTGCAGATCCCACGAGAGAGAGAGGGGCTATGAAGCGTCACGTGGCCGTGTTGTGCGTCGCGGTTGTTCTCGCATGCGCGTGGATCGTCTCCGCGCGGCAGGAAGACGCGGCCCTTGTTCTCGTCAACGCCAACCTCGTCGATCCGCGCGATGGGCGGATCGCGGCGCGCGCCACCGTCGTGATCCGCGGTGCACGCATCGAGTCGGTTGGATCCGGCGCGGCGCCCGCGGGCGCCCGCGTGATCGACCTCGGCGGCAAGTACCTCGTTCCCGGTCTCATCGACGCCCACGTCCACATCGCGAATCTCCGGGCGCTGCGCGCCGCGCTGGATTCGGGCGTCACGACCGTCCGCAGTTCCGGCGTGTCTGGATTTGTCGACGTGGGGATGCGCGAGCTGGTGCGGCGCGGGGCGGTCACGGCGCCGGATGTCGTGGCGGCCGGCTACCACGTGCGCCCGCAACTGGCGGAAGAGGCGTTTTTCGACGCCCCCGATCTGTCGACGCTGATGCGGACCGGGGTCGCGACGGAGGAGGGCATCCGTCGCGTCGTGCGCGCGAACCTGGCGCGCGGCGTGGATTGGATCAAGATTCTCGCGACCGAGCGCGCCGGAACCGCCGACACGGATCCGCGCAAGCAGGTGTACCTGGAAGCCGAGCTGCGCGCCGCCGTGCAGGAGGCCGCGACCAGGAACGTCCCGGTCCAGGCGCACGCGCACGGCGACGAGGGGGCGATGGCGGCGGTGCGTGCCGGGGTGCGCAGCATCGAGCACGGCACGTACCTGTCCGACGCGACGTTGCGGTTGATGAAGGAGAAGGGCACCTATCTGGTGCCGACCTACACCACCGTCGTCGATCTCACCGAGCCGGGCGGCGACTACGACGTCCCGGCGCTGCGGATCCGCGGCGGCCACATGCTTCCGCGGCTTGCCGGCACCGTGCAGCGCGCGCATCGGATCGGGGTGAAGATCGTCACCGGCGCCGATACGGGTTACGGCCCGAACAGCCTCACGCGCATTTCGCAGGAGGTCACGAACTTCGTCGAGCTGGGCATGACGCCGTTGCAGGCGCTGCAGGCGGCGACGACCACCGCGGCGGAGCTGCTGCGCCTCGACGGGCGGGTCGGCGTGCTGGCGCCCGGCTTCGAGGCGGACGCGATCGCGGTGGAGACCAATCCGCTGGAGCATCCGCGCGCGCTGCAGGACGTCCTGCTCGTCATCAGCAACGGCCGCGTTGGAGCGAACCGTCTCGACATGGAGAAGAAGGCGGGAACGAACTGATGGAGCTACGGGACGTAATCGTGGTGGGCGCCGGGCCGGCCGGCCTGGCCACCGCCATCGCCGCGACGAAAGCCGGACTGAGCTGCCAGATCATCGAGAAGGGGGCGCTGGTCAACTCGCTGCTGCACTACCCGCGGCACATGACCTTCTTCACGACGCCAGAGTTGATGGAAGTCGGCGGGCTGCCGTTCGTCAGCCCGAACGACAAGCCGTCACGGCTGGAGGCCCTGCGGTACTACCGCCGCGCGGCCGACGCGCTCGCGCTCGACATCTGCTTCGACGAGGCCGTGCTCCGCATCGAGCGGCACACGCCGGATGCCACGCCCCATCCGGTCTTCGCGATCGAGACACGGTCGGAGCGAGGCGTGCGTCGCGTCAGCCACGCGCGGGCGGTCGTGATCGCGACCGGCGCGTACGACGTGCCGAACCTGCTTGGCGTCCCGGGCGAGGACCTGCCGCACGTGTCGCACTACTACACCGAGCCGCACCCGTACTACCGCAAGAACGTGGTGGTCGTTGGCGGCAGGAATTCGGCGGCGGAGGCGGCGCTCGACCTCCATCGATCGGGGGCGCGCGTGACGATCGTCCACCGCCGGGCGGCGCTCGGCGAGTCGATCAAGTACTGGGTGAAGCCCGACATCGAGAACCGGATCGCGGAGGGTTCGATCGCGGCGCGGTTCAACACGCGCGTCGTCGAGATCACGCCGTCGCTGGTCATCGTCGAATCGGCGGGCCATCGGGAGAAGATTCCGGCCGACGCCGTCTTCCTGCTCATCGGATACCGGTCCGACCCCGTGCTGCTCAGGAATGCCGGCGTCGACCTGGATCCGGACACGCGCGGCCCGGTCCACGATTCGGAGACCTTCGAGACCAACGTGCCGGGGCTCTTCGTGGCGGGTGCGGTGACCGCCGGCATCGAGAGCGGCCGCATCTTCATCGAGAACGGCCGGCTCCACGGGGAAGTCGTGGTCAAGTCGATCGTGCGGCATCTTTCACCGACGACCTAATCACGTGCGACGTGCGACGTGCGACGTGCGACGTGCGACGTGCGACGTGCGACGTGCGACGTGCGACCACGTGCGACCACGTGCGACGTGCGACGTGCGACCACGTGCCGCACGTGGCACGTGGCACGTGGCACGTCGCACGTCGCACGTGGTTCAGTGTACCCGGTCGTCCCCCGGCGCCCGGTACGCGATCACCTTCATCTCGAGCAGCTCGAGCAGCCGCTTCGCGCGTGAGACGACCCCCTCCGATTCGAGGAGCGCCTGCCGTTCCAGCGGCTCCAGCTCGAGGTACTGCGAGAGCGCGTTGACGAGGTCTTCGTCCGGGATGTCGGGCGGGAACTGCCGCTCGCGACGCCCTTTCAACGCTGCCGCCAGCACGACTTCCTCGAGCCGGTTGCGGATGGCAAACAGGCGCTCGCGGTCCCCGCGCGACACCCCTTCGACGATCGGCTCGACCTGGGCCACGCGGTACGGCTTGGAGCCGTCCTCGCTCTGGATCCTGAACTTCGTCAGTCCCCGCAGGACGATGTTCGAGCGGCCGTCGGGGAGGGCTTCGACGTGCGTGATGACGCCGGCGCAGCCGATCGGGAACACGCCGGGGCGTCCATCGTCGCTGTCCTCCCATCCCGCTTGCAGCAGCGCCATCCCGATGACGCGGTCGCCGGCGAGCGCGTCGGCCAGCATCTGCTGATAGCGAGGCTCGAAGATGTGCAGCGGCAGCAGCACGTTCGGGAAGAGCACCACCGACGGCAGCGGGAACAGCGGGATGAGCGGCGGGAGCATGCTAGTGAATCGTCCTGGTCTTCCGGTTCACGTAGTCCATCAGCACGTACTGGCCGAGCGTGTAGGGCGTCGTGAAGTACGCCTTGCCGCGGCAGATTTGCGCCACCTTGCGGACGAAGCTCACCAGGTCGTAGTCCCGCGCGAGCATGAACGTATTGATCATGATGCCCGCCTTGCGGCACGCGGAGACCTCGGCAAACGTTTCCGTGATGACGAACGGATCGAGGCCGAAGGCGTTGCGGTAGATCCGCCCGTCCGGGCGGGTGACCGCCGACGGCTTGCCGTCGGTGATCATGATGATCTGCCGCATGTCTTTCCGTTGGCGCTCCAGCAGCCGCCGCGCAAGCCGCAGCCCCTCGCGCGTGTTGGTGTAGTACGGCCCCACGCGCACGCGCGCCAGCTGCTGGATCGGGATTTCCTCAGCCGAGTCGTGGAACAGCACCGCCTTCAGGCTGTCGCCCGGGTACTGGTGCCGAATCAGGTTGGCGAGCGCGAGGGCGACGCGCTTGGCGGGCGTGAACCGGTCCTCGCCGTAGAGGATCATGCTGTGGCTGCAGTCGAGGAGCAGCACCGTCGCGCAGGAGCTCTGGTATTCCCCCTGCGCCACCATGAGGTCCTCGTAACTTACGTCCAACGTAAAAAGGGGTCGGGAGCCTTTTTCCCGCTGTTCGTTTCCGGGAAAAAGGCTCCCGACCCCTTTTTCCGCGCTCGTGCGCTGCACGGCGTTCAGGATCGTCGCGCTCGGGTCGAGGTTGAGCGTGTCGCCGTACTCGTAGGGCTTCGGCGCGGCGCCCGCCTCGATGCCTGCCGAGAGGTCGTGGGTGTCGTGGCGCCCGGCGCTCGAGCGGCCGAGCGAACCGAGCAGGTCGCGCAGCGCGCGGTAGCCGAGAAAATCGAGTGCTTTGTCGGTGACTTCGAAGCGCGCCTGGGTGTCGGGCCCGCTGGCACCCTGGCCCCGCTCGCGGTGCTCGCGCTCGGCGCGGGTATCGGGTGGCGCGGTGATGTAGCCCTGCGTCTGCAGGCGCTCGATGATCTGCTCGATCAGCTCCTCCAGCGCGTCGCGCGTCTCGGGGTCGCCAGCCTGCCCGAGCAGCTTCTCGAGCTGGGCGTCCGACAGGAGATGGCCGTTCAGCAGCGCGTCGAGGATGGCGTCGTGCAGCGCCTGCAGCGTCTGCTCGGTCTCGTCGAAGTCGTACGGGCTGCCGAAGCCGCTGGACAGCATCAAATCGGAGAGCTGCGAGAGCAGGGTCTCCAGGTCCAGGCCGTCCAGGCCGTCGCCGGTGAATCGCGAGTACCGGTATTTCAATTGTAGTACCGCTTCTTGCCGGCCGGGTGCGGCAGCTCGCGCTCCATCAGGTCCTCGACGTTGCGCCCCTGCTGCGGCCGGGCGCGCGCCCCCTCCACGGCCGAATACGTGCGCTCCTCGGTGCGGCTGATCTTCTTGGTGGCGTACAGCCCTTCGAGCACGAAATCGATCGCTGAGGCGACGGCCGGCTCGGAGTGCCTGCCCTTGCCCAGCAGGTGCTCGGCGACGGGGCGAAGCCCCTGCACCTGCGCCGCCCGTTCGACCAGCTGCGAGGCCGGCGCCGCATCGTCAAGCTGCAGCGTGCCGCCAAGCTCGAACCATTCGATGACGCCGCGGCAGTCCGCGTCGCCGACCCACCCGGTGAACACGTTGGCGGCGGCCGATCGAATCAGCTCGCGCGCGACGTGGTCCGCTCCCTTCAGCTCCCCCTCGTATTCCAGCTCGAACTTGCCGGTAATCGACGGCATCGCGCTGTACACGTCCGTCACGCGGGGCACGACGATGGCCTCGCCGTTCAGCAGCGCGCGCCGCTCGGCGTTCGACACGGCGTTCTCGAGGCAGGTGATCGGCATCCGCTGGCTCACGCCCGATCGCTTGTCCACCTTCTGATCGATCCGCGCCTGGAACGCGATCTCCTCCACCACTTCACGCACGTAGTCGGGGATCTCGACCCGCAGCGCGTTCGGCCGCGGCCGTCCGCCCGGCGACACCGTGCGGCTGGTCCAGGATTCCTGCGACGTGATGCGCATGCCCTCGTGCCGCGTGGCGGGGTAGTGGGTGCGGATCTCGGATCCGATGCGGTCCTTGAGCGGCGTGATGATCTTGCCGCGCGCCGTGTAGTCTTCCGGGTTCGCCGTGAACACCATCATCACGTCGAGCGGCAGGCGCACGGGATACCCCTTTATCTGGACGTCACCCTCCTGCAGGATGTTGAACAGACCCACCTGGATCTTGCCGGCCAGGTCCGGCAGCTCGTTGATGGCGAAGATCCCGCGGTTCGCCCGCGGCAGCAGCCCGTAATGCATCGTCAGCTCGTCGGAGAGCTGGAGGCCGGCGCGCGCGGCCTTGATCGGATCGATGTCGCCGATCATGTCGGCGATCGTCACGTCCGGCGTCGCGAGTTTTTCCACGTAGCGGCGCGCGCGCGGCAGCCACGCGACCGGCATCGAGTCACCCTCCGCCTGGACGCGAGCCCGGCACGCGCCGCAGATCGGCGCAAGCGGATCGTCGTGGATCTCGCACCCGGGGACGACCGCGATCTCGCGGTCCAGGAGATCGACGAGCGCGCGGAGCATGCGCGTCTTCGCCTGGCCGCGCAGGCCAAGCAGGATGAAATTGTGGCGCGAGAGGATGGCGTTGACGATCTGCGGCACGACCGACTCGTCGTAACCCACGATCCCGGGGAAGAGCGGCGCGCCGGCCCGCAGCTTCTCGATCAGGTTTTCGCGTAGCTCGTCCTTGACGGTTCGGGACGGGACGCTGCCCGAATCGACAGCACGACGGAGTTCTCCCCGGGTGTTCGCGGCCATGGATGCATCTTAGCAGGAGGTAGGAGGTGGGAGGTAGGAGGTAGGATGGGCGCATGCACCGAGCGCTGCGGGGCTCACGCCCGCTGGTCTTCGCGCACCGGGGTGGCGCGAAGGCCGGACCCGAGAATACAATCGCCGCGTTCGACGGCGGCTTGGCGGCCGGCGCGGACGGGCTCGAGCTCGACGTGCGCCTGTCGGGCGACGGCGAGGTCGTCGTCATCCACGATCCCACCGTCGATCGCACGACAAACCACCGAGGGGCCGTCAGCGCGTATTCGGCCGCCGAGCTCGAGCGGTTCAACGTCCTCGGATCGGGAGACGGCGTCCCCCGGTTGCGCACGGTCCTGGAGCGATACCGCGACGCGGCCCTGATCATCGAGATGAAGGACGCCAGCGCCGATCTCGCTCTTCGGGTCGCGAATCTCGTCCGGGAGGCGGGCGCCATCGAGCGCGTCGCGCTGGGTTCGTTTCACGCGACGCCGCTCAAAGCCGTGCGGCGGTACGAGCCGCGGATTCCCACCGGATCGGCCCGCGACGAGACGCGCCTGGCGTTGTACGCGAGCTACGCGGGGATCGCCCCGTTCTGGGCGGGCTACAGGGCCTTCCAGGTTCCGGAGCTGACATCCGGCCAGCGGGTCGTGTCGAAACGGTTCGTCAAGATGGCGCATGCCGCCGGGCTTGCCGTCCAGGTGTGGACCGTGGACACGCCGCACGACGTCGCGCGCCTGCTCGGATGGGGCGTGGACGCCGTGATCTCCGACTGCCCGGAGGTGGCCGCGCGGGCCGTACGTGACTGGTCCGCCGGCGTGCCATGAGCCGGCTGGGGCAGGCGCGGATCTTCTTTGGCGGCGCGCTCTTTGTCGCCGTGCTGCTGATCGGCGGCCCGCAGCCGGCTTCTCCGCCGCGGCGGTCGATGGTCGCGCCGCCGCCCCCGTCCTCGGCCGCGCCGCTGCCGCGTCCGTGGCGCGAAGCCGTGCGTGCCGGTATCCCGTCACCGCGCAAGACGAGGCACGTCGATCCGCTCTATCCTGAAGCCGCCCGCCAGGCCCGGATCGAAGGGGTCGTGATTCTGGAAATCCTGATTGACGAAGGAGGGCGCGTGCAGGACGCCCGCGTGCTCCGCTCCGTGGCGCTCCTCGACGAAGCCGCGCTCGACGCCGTGAAGCAGTGGCGGTTCTCGCCGTCGATCCTCGACGACCAGCCCGTCAAAGTGGTTCTCACCGTCGAAGTGAACTTCGCGCTGCGCGGGTAGCTCTCCTGTGGTTAAATGCGTCGCATGCGGCACATTTCCTGTCTGTTTTTCCTGGCGGCGACAGCCTGCCCGCCGCTGCTTGAGGCCGATCCGCTCCCCGATCGCGCGCAGAGAATCGTCGAGTACCGAATCGACGTCAGGCTCGATGCCGGCAGCAAGCAGTTGATCGGCCGCGAGCACATCGTCTGGAAGAATCCATCGACCGACGCCGTCAACGACCTCTGGTTCCACCTGTACCTGAACGCGTTCAAGAACACGCGCACGACCTTCGTGCGCGAATCCGGCGGCCAGCTCCGCGGCGACCGGATGACGCGCGACTCGTGGGGCTGGATTGACATCACGTCGATGCGCGTCGCCAACGGCGCCGACCTGCTCCACGGCGCAACCTTCGAGCACCCCGACGATGACAACGCGGGGGATCAGACGGTGATGCGCGTGCCGCTGCCCTCGGCGGTGCCGCCCGGCGGAAGCGTCGCGGTGGACGTGGAGTTCCGCGCGCAGCTGCCCGAGGTGTTCGCGCGCACGGGGTACAAGCGCAACTTCTACATGGTCGGGCAGTGGTTCCCGAAACTCGGCGTGTACGAGCCGGCGGGCATGCGGGGCCGGGCGACGGGGGGCTGGAATTGCCACCAGTTCCACGCCAACTCCGAGTTCTACGCGGACTTCGGCACGTACCGCGTCGCGATCACCGTGCCGAACGGCTTTGTGGTCGGCGCAACCGGCGCTCGCGTGTCCACGACGGAGAACAAGGACGGGACCGTCACGTTCGTCCACGCACAGGACGACGTGCACGATTTCGCGTGGACGGCCGATCCGGAGTACGTCGAACTGCGGCGAACATTCTCCGCGGCGCGCGACGTCACGCCGAAGGAGTACCAGGACGCCGCGCGGCTGCTCGGACGATCGCTCGACGAAGTCCGGTTATCCGACGTCGAGACCATCCTGCTCGTTCATCGGCCCCGCCTGGTGCAGGCCGAGCGCCACTTCAAGGCCGCGATGGACGCCATCAAGTACTTCGGCCTGTGGTACGGCCGCTATCCCTACAAGACCCTCACCGTGGTCGACCCCGCCTTCGGCGCCGCCGGCGCGGGCGGCATGGAGTATCCGACGCTGATTACCGCGGGAACCTCCGCGCTGCTGAACCGCGGTCCGCTCAATGGGGTGAACGCGGTCGAGGAAGTGACGGTCCACGAGTTCGGGCACCAGTTCTGGTACGGGCTCGTGGCGAGCAACGAGTTCGAAGAATCGTGGCTGGACGAGGGATTCAACTCGTATTCGACCGGCAAGATCGGGGAGAAGGTCCACGGCCGCGACGCGTCGGTCGCGAACATCGCGGGCCTGCTTCGCATCGGCGGCCTCGAGATGGCACGCGCGCAGAACAGCCCGAACCGCAAGTCCGATCCGATCCTGACGCCGTCGTGGAAGTTCGAGTCGGGCGGCGCGTACTCGTTTTCGTCCTACGCGAAGACGGAGCTGGTGCTGCGCACGCTCGAGGGTCATCTCGGCGAGGAAACCATGGCGCGCGTGATGCGGACCTACCACGAGCGCTGGCGGTTCAAGCATCCCTCCAGCGACGACTTCTTCCGCGTCGCCAACGAGGTGTCCGGCAGGGACCTCGGCTGGTTCTTCGACCAGACGGTGAAGGGCACGGGCGTCCTTGACTACGCGGTCGCCGCGGTCAGATCGCGCACGGCGACGGTGCCGGCAGGCGTCATCGACGGACCGAAGGGAAGGACGACGACGAAGGCCGCCGAGGCGCGCGACAGGGAGCGGAATGACAGCAACCTGCCGTGGGAGTCGGAAGTGCTGGTCCAGCGCAAGGGGGACATCGTCTTTCCGGTGCAGATTGCGTTGCACTACGCGGGCGGCCGGATCGATCGGCGAACGTGGGATGGGCGCGATCGCTGGCTGAAGATCCGGACGACCACCCGGGAGAAGCTCGAGTGGGCGGACGTCGATCCCGACCGCAAGGTCCCGCTCGACGTGGACTACCTGAACAACGCGCGGCGCGTCGATTCCGACAGCCGCGTCAGCACGCGGTGGTCGACGCGGGTCATGTTCTGGGTTCAGAACGTCCTCGCGACCGTGATGGGTTTCTGAGGGGGCTGCCATGATGACGACCTGCCTTCGTTCCGGATCGCGCGCCCTCTCGGGCAACGGCAAGCTGGTGGCAACGCTGTGGGCGTGGAGCACGCTCGGTGCGCTCGCGGCGGGCGCTGCGACCTGGCGCTGGCTCGGCGCCGCGTTCAACGACTCGCCCTGGGCCGATCGTCTGCTCGACCGGTTTTTCCTCGGGCTGGCCGCGGAGCTGGTGCAGTACGATCGCTTTTCGCCGATGTTGGCGCTGAACGGCGCGGTGCTCGGCCTCGCCGCGGTCGGCCTCATCAGCAATCCCCTGGTGGCCGCGGGCGTGCTGGAGGTGATCGTGTCGCGCGACGACCGGCCGCTGCTGCACCGATTCTTTCGCGGCGCCGGGCATTTCTTCGGCCGGTTCCTCCGCCTGCTCGTCATCAGCGCGGTGGCCGCCGTGGTGCTCGTCGTAGCGGCCGCGGCGATCACGCGCCCGATCGCGACGCCGCTTTCCGAGTCGAGCTGGGAGCGCGCGTCGATCGCGTTCGGCTTCGGCCGCTTCGTCGTGTACGGGGCGCTGGTGGCGTTTGTGATGGCGGTGCTGGAGGTGGCGCGCGCGAGGGTCGCGACCGCTGCGACCGAGACGCGCGGCATGCTGCGCGCCTGGCTGGGCGCCGCGCGCGTCGTGCTGCGCCACATCGGCGCGGTCGCGGGGATCTATCTGGCCTTGGGCGTCCTGTTGGTCGCCGTGCTCGCGCTCTACGCGGCCCTTGCCGGCGCGATCCCGACGCGCGCCTGGGCGGGCATCGTGGCGGCAATCGTGCTGCAGCAGCTGTTCGTGATGGCGCGCGCCGCCATTCGGATCGCCCGGGCCGGCGCGACCGTGAGCCTCGTGGCGCTGACCGGCGCGCGGGCAGAAGGCCCGGCCACCGTTGAGCCCGTGCCTTCTGCGCCGTCGCCGGCGAACGTCACTTGAGCGTCTGGAGGTACGCGATCAGCGCGTCCACGTCCGCTTTTGGAAGCTTCGAGTAGTCAAGCATCGGGGGCTTTCGGGTCACCTGGTGCTTGGCCGCCATCTCCTTCCAGTTCACGATCCACTCGCGCAGCTCCTCGGCCTTCCACTTCGAGCCGACGTGATCGAGAGAACCCTTCGGGTTTCCCTTGCCCGCCACCGAATGACACATCGTGCACTTCTGGGCGGCGTAGAGCTGCTGTCCCTTTTGAACCAGAGCATCCTGCGACCACGCGGCGGCGGGCCACAGCAGTCCCGCGACGACGAGCATCAACACGTTCGGGCGCATAGCGAGTGTCCTCCAGACGGCGTCATCAGAACAGATAGAGGATCCGGAAGAATCCCGTGTTCGCCTTGTAGGGCCGGTTCCCGTATCCGGTGCCGATGACGCCGAGGTAGTCGATCCGGGGTGTGCCGGGTTGCAAATCGACGGTCGCGTAATCGCTGACGTCGAACTTCTCGAACCAGTAGCCGAACCCGAGGCCCGCGCTGCGGCTGAACATGTAGGTCACGTCCGCCTTCAGGCGCTGCCACGTGTTGGTAATGGTCGGCAGCGGCTCGAAGCAGGACGTGAGCGGCGCCGTGCACGGCCTGGGCGCCCCCGGCCTGAACGCCGTGGACGTCATCAGCTCCTGGATGCGCGGGCCGCTGTGGATGTACGCGTTGTTCGAGTCGCTGTAGTCGTAACTCAGGCGGATGTCGGTGCGCGCGATCGCCTGGAGCAGGTCGAGGTACACGCTCACGTTGTCGACCTTCTCGTCCTGGTCCAGCAGCCAGTCGCGGTTCGGATCGATCCAGCTCCCGTAGTCGGTGCCCAGCGGGCTCGCGTTGCGCGCCTTCATCAGCGCGTCGTACGAATCGCGGCCGTAGTTGGCGCCGAGCAGCACCTTCTCGACCGGCCGGAGGTTGGCCGTGACGTTGAAGACGGTGTTGTCGTTGTCCAGCAGCCCGAACTGGTGGCCGTCGCCGCGGTATCGATCCCGGGCGGCCGCGAGCGAGAAGCTGACGTCGAAGATGGACGCCGGGGTGAGCGTGACCACCAGCCAGCCACGGTCCCGGTCGCGATCGGCGACGTCGTAGGTCCGCAGGCCCGGCTGGAAACCGGCCTCCTCGAGCGTCTCCAGCGAGAGGCCGGTGCCGACCCGATGCGAGTTCTCGTAAATCAGGCGCACCATGACGTACGGCCCGCCCACCGTGTCGAGCGTGGCGCGGAACGTGTAGTCCGTGCTGTCGCTGAGTTCCCGCCCCGTCCGCTTGGCGTCGTCCAGCGTGTAGCCGAGCCGGAGGTCCGTGCGCGGCGCCACGTTGAAGCTGGCGTTCACGTCGAACGTGCTCTGCCTGACGTTGAACGGGCGGGTCGGACCGCCGGTTTCCTCCGGGACCGCGTCCATGCGGACGTAGTCGGTGCCGTCGAACATGGGCGTCAGGTTCCGATGGTCGTTGTACCGGTAGCGCGTCGTGAAGCCGAAGAACCGGTTCGGCCTCGTGGTGTAGGTGAGCAGGGCGTTGACCGCTTCCACCTTGGCGTCCGCCGTGCTCCGCGGCAGGCTCGCGAGCCCCGGGAACAGCGCGAACACCGCCGGGCTGTCGATCACCTTGCTGCTCGTCCACGGGATCAGCGTGTCGTTCTGCCGCATGGTCGCGAACGAGACCGTGCCGTTCACGTTGCTGTGTCCCGGCAGCTTGTAGAGTCCCGTCGCGCTGATCGTATTGAGGCTGTTGTCTGGAGCCGCCGCGAAGCGGCTCTGCGCCGCCCCTCGCCCGCTCGCATACCCGCTGTAGTCGATAGGACTGGTGTCATCGGCTCGCACCGGGTTGTCGACCAGCAGTTCATGGATGCCGTTCCTGAACCAGGAGCCGTCCCACGCGACGCGGAACATCGCCTGCCGGCCAAGCCACTCGGCGGCGGCCGAGAGGTCGTTGGTGCGGGTGTCGATCGGGGCCGCCACCTGGCTCGCCACGTTGAACCCGAACGAGGCCCCTTTCGGCTCGTGCCCGGTCCTGTTGGTCGACGCGAACGAGAAGTTGATGGCCAGCTCGCGGGTGGCCATCAACGTCCCGGCGAAGCTCGCCGTGTCGCGCCGCGACTGGATGTCGAGCGGCGAGGCGAGGTCCCGGAAAATCGACGGGGTCGCGAGCTGCGCCGCACTGGCCGCGACGCCAACCACCCCCGGCGCCCGGTTCTGCACCAGCAGCCGCGCCGTTCGATCGAGCGTGAACACGCCGGGAGACTGCTCGACCCACGGCGTCGAGGAGTTGTAGGCGTAGTTGAACGGGGTGGAGTCCCACAGGAACGTGAATTTCACCCGCCCCTGGCGATCGTAGCTCGCCTCGTATCGCTGGTCTCTGTACCCGATGTTGGAAATCTCCGCGCTGAAGGCATACTGCGCGGTCTCCTTGCCGAGGGTGATCCGGGTGGACGCGCCGTCGCGCACGTCGCCGAACCGTTCGAAGCGCGCCTGGTCGCCCGTCACCGCGTTCAGCCGCGCGCCGAAGTCGATCGAGCCCGCCCAGCCTGCGGTGGGGATGAACGCCGGCGGCGGCGGCGGCTGCTGCGCCGACGCCACGGACGCCAGCAGGGATCCGGCAATGGCCATCGTCAGTGTGTTACGCATCGCAATCCTCCTCGCACTAGCGATGGAAGTACTTCCCGGACGGCGCGTTCGACCCGTGGATTTGCACGTGGCAGACGACGCAGCCGGAGCCGATCAGCCGGTTGGCGCTTGTGGTGTTCCTCAAGGCGAAGCCCTCGTAGACCGTCGGCGGGTGCCGGGCCGTGACGTGGCACCTCTGGCACAGGAAGGGCACCTTGGCCACGAGCAGCCGCTCGTTGTTCGATCCGTGCGGGTCGTGACACGTCACGCAGGAATTGGTCACCGGCGCGTGCTCCCAGAGATACGGGCCGCGCTTTTCCGCGTGACAGCTCGTGCACGCCTGGTCGACCGTCGTCCCCGCCTTGAGCAGCTTGACGTTGCTCGAGCCGTGCGGGTTGTGGCACGACGAGCAGACCATCTTGCCCTCGCGCACGGGCATGTGATTGAAGCGATAAAACTTGTTCGCCATCTGCCGGTGACAGCCGCCGCACAGCTCCGGCTGCGTGGCCGCCTTGATCTGCTTGTCACCGCGGGGGCTGTGCACGCTGTGGCACGTGACGCACCCGACGTTGCGCTGCTCGTGCTGGCTCCCGGTCCAGAGGGCATGGGTGCCGCGGACGTGGCAGGCCGTGCAGACTTCGGCGGAGGCGCGTGGCGCCAGGCCGCCGTTGCCGAACCGCCGGATGAGCGTCGCGTCTCCGGCCTCGGCGTGGGCCTTGCCGGGGCCGTGGCACGCTTCGCATCCTTGTCCGGCCAGCGGGCTGCGCGGATTCGACGCGCGCCCGTGCGGCGTGCCCTTCAGGCTGTCCGCTTTTTCGGTATGGCAGGTGAGGCACACCTCGGTTCCGGCGTAGGTTCCTCCTGCCGTTTCGGGCGCTGCCGCCTGCTGGGCGGGCGTGGCGGACGCCGTGAGGACCCACCCCGAGGCGGCCAGCCACGCGATCACGACCGCACTCAGGAACACTCCGGGAATGGCACGGCGCATATCGGCCTCCTTCACACGTGCTCTACGACTTCGACTTTCCACTTCGGGCCGCGTTCTCCGGCGAGGTTGCAAGGCGGCGGAGGTACGCGGCCAGATCACGCATGTCGCCTGGCTCGAACTTGGGCCAGAACGGCGCTTTCTCCGCCATCAGGCGATGCATCTGCGGGGCGTGATTCCACATCGCGGCGGCAAGGCCGGGGCGGTCCGCGCGCTTCAGCGCTGAGGCGAGGTCAGGCGCTCCGGCGATCCCGGCGCCGTGACAGCCGGCGCACCCCTTGTTCTTGAACACCGCCGCGCCCCTCGTGGCGACCCCTTCGTCGCCGAGGTAGCCGCGGAAGTACAGGTACGCGACCAGATCCGAGAGGTCGCTGCCGCTGAAGTGGGGGAACGGCACGCCGCGCGCGCGCATCATCGCGCCCATCGCGTAGCTGTGGTTCCAGAGCAGTCCCGTGATCTCCGACGCGGTCTTCGACAGGGCCGCCCGCGTGATGTCCGGGGCGCGCCCGCCGCGGCTGTCGTGACACGTGCCGCATTGCTTGCGCCGGTACACCTCGGCGCCGCGGCCCGGGCTCGGCAACGGCTGCAGGTCCACCTCGCGTCCCGCGCGACGCCCTTCCGAGCGAATGTAGGCCTGGAGATCGGCCATCTCGTGGCCGGTGAACTGCGGAATGTCTCTCCCGCGGCGCAGCTGCTCCTGCTGCATCCGCGGTCCGGCATTCCACATGGCCTGGGCGAGCGGGGTGGGAGAGGGATACGCGCCAAACCGGTCCAGCGGACCCGCGGTGTTCCCGCCGCGCCCGCCGAGCGTGTGGCAGCTGCCGCACTCCAGCCGCGCGAACGTGTCGGCGCCGCGGACGGCGTTTCCCGGCTCGTCGAACAGCCGCAGGTAGTAGAGATAGCTCAGGACGTCGGCCATCTCCTGCGCGTCGAGCGAGGGCCACGGATACCCGCGCGCGCTGACTTCATCGATCATCCGCGGCGTGTGATTCCAGAAATCGCCGACCAGCTCGTCCCACGTCTTGCCGGCGACCGCGACGGTGATGTCAGGCCCGAGCGATCCGCCGTTGCCCCAGATCGAATGACAACTGACACACCCCTTCCGCACGAAGATGTCGCGACCCTTGAACGGATTCCCGTCGCTCATCGGGTCGTCGGCCACTCGCGCGCTCGCCGCCATCGCGGCGCCCCACACCGCCGTCGCCAGGACGATGAGTGCCACTCGCCTGTTCATAACGCCACCGCCTCCAGATCGTCCGGCAGATATTCGGAGACGCGTTCGGTGACTTCCTCGATGGACTTCTCGCGGCCTTCCTTGATCTCCCAGATCGACACGATGGGGAAGAACTTCGTGGCGATCATGTAGACGAGCACGAACCCGGCAAACGTCCCGGCCATGATCGACAGCTCGACCCACGACGGCCAGTAGTGCGCGATGGCGACCTCTCCGCGCGGGTGCAGGGAAGTGGGCACGACGATGTTGAAGCGCTCCAGCCACATGCCGATCACCACGGCCACCGACGCGATGACGGTTCCCGGGACGTTGCGGGTCTTCGCGCGCGCCATCAGCCCGAACGGGATGACGAAGCAGGTCGCGAACATCAGCCAGAACGGAAACCAGAACGCGCCGTACAGCTTCGAGTACAGGGTGGCCAGCTCCGCCTCCTCGCCGCCGTACCAGACCGTCAGGTGCTCGGCAAACGTGAAGTAGAACCACAGGATCGACATCACGAGCAGCAGGAGCCCCATGTGATTGAAGTGGATGTCCTTGAAGTAGGCCTCCAGCCGGTAGACGCGCCTGAGAATCGCCATCGCGATGATCAGGGCGGCGATGCCGGAGAAGATGGCCCCGATGACGAAGTAGGGCCCGAAGATCGCGCTGTGCCACATGGGTCTGAGCGTGAGGGCGAAGATCCAGCCGATCACCGTGTGCACCGACACGGCGATCGGGATCACGGCCACCGCGAGGACGGAAATCAGGCGCTCGAGCGTGTGCCGGGCCGCCGGCGTGTCGTGGTACCCGATCGCCAGGAACCAGTAGAGCAGCCGCGGGCGCAGGCCCAGGTCGCGGATGCGTGCGAGGTCGGGGATCATCGGCACGTAGAGGTAGACGCTGCTCGCCGTGAAGTAGAGGCCGATGCTCATCACGTCCCAGAGCAACGGCGAGAACGGCTGCGAGTGCAGCATCACGTTCAGCACGCGGTCGGGCCTTCCCAGGTCCAGCACCGGCTGGATCGCGCCGAAGCCGATCACCAGCACCGTGATGAATTCGGCGGATCGGGTGATCGAACGGCGCCATTCCGCGTTGGCGACGCGAAGAATCGCGGAGATGAGCGTGCCGGCGTGCGAGATGCCGATGAAGAACACGAAGCAGATGATGTAGATGCCCCAGTACTCCGGCGTGTTCAACCCGGTTGCGCCCAGCCCGTTCCTCAACTGGTACGCGTAGGCGAAGAGCCCCCAGAGCGAGATGGCCGCCATCACGGCCGCCCATCGCCAGAAGGTCTTCGTCGTGCGCACGAGCGGCATGAGCAACACGCGTTCGTCCTGCGGCAGACGGGAAACGATCTCGAGATCAGTCACGTCAGTCCTGCTCCGCCAGGTAATAGACCTTGGGCTGAGTCCCGAGGTCTTCGTGGAGACGAAACGCGCGCGGATCGCGCGCCAGCTGCGCCACCCGGTGATCCGGATCGTCGAGATCCCCGAAGACGATCGCGCCGGTGGGGCAGCTCTCACTGCAGGCCGGCACGTAATCCGCCTCCCGCAACGGGCGTTTCTCGGCCCGCGCGACGTCACGCGCCTTCTGCAGGCGGTGGTGGCAGAACGTGCACTTCTCGATGACGCCGACCGGGCGCAGCGACACGTCAGGGTTCAGCCCCGCGACGGTGGAGCCCGGATAGGATGGCCGCCGCCAGTTGAAGTACTTCACCGTGTACGGGCAGGCGTTCGCGCAGTACCGGCAGCCGATGCACCGCGCGTAGATTTGACTGATGATGCCTTCCGAATCGCGCGAGGTCGCCTGCACGGGGCAGACCAGCGTGCACGGCGGGCGGTCGCAGTGCATGCACGGCTGCGGCACGAACCGGGCCCGCAGGTTCGGCCACTCGCCCTCGACCTCCGTCTGCACGCGCATCCACGAAATGGTGCGGCTCTCGCCGGCCGCCTGCGGCCCGCCGACGGCGATGTTGTTTTCCGATCGGCACGCCACTTCGCACGCCTGGCAGCCGTTGCACTTGTCGAGGTCGATCACCATTCCCCATCGCGGCATGGCTGTCCTCAAGCCGGCGTGAGCCGGACGCGTGTCGAGTACCAGTCGGGAAGACCGGCGACCATGTCCTGCGCCGGACCCACCGCAACGAGCGGGTTGGCAGCCGGCGCCTCTCCCCATCCGCGCACGCGCGTGTGGAGTCCGTACGGCACGTTCACGACGCCGGGCTGCGCGCCGGCAAAGACGCGCACCGTCGCCTCGAACGCGCCGCGTTCCGATTCGACCCGCACACGCTGGCCGGAATGCAGCCCCAGCTCGCGGGCGGTTTCCGGATTCAGCTCGGCCCAGGTCTCCCACGCGTTGCCGGCCAGGACCCCGATATGCTCGAGCAGCCAGGGCATCAGCGGCGTTCCGCCCGAGGCGAGCGTGAGGACGCGGAAGGGAACCAGCCGTAGCGGGAACGTCTTGTCCCCGGCCGGCATCTCGGAAGGTTCGGCCGTTGCCGGCAGGAACCCCTCCGTCAGGGGCTCGCCGGACTTCGCAAGACGTCGTCTTGCTTCGGGCGGGAAGATCCACACCCGGCCGTCGGCGTGTTGCGTGACGGCGCTGCGATCCTGGTAGTCGTAGATCGGATCGAACCAGCCGCCGGAGTCGAGGATCGTCTGCCAGTACTCCTCGGCCGGCACGCCGTGGGGCAGCCACCAGCCGCGGCTCTCCAGCTCGCGCAACTCGCCCTGGCGGAACGGCTCGACGAAGGCGCTTCCACGCTGCGCCCCCGCGAGCGCGACGCCGCGCCGGCGCACGATCTCCTCGAGCGATGCCCAGGGAAGACGCGCCTTGACACTGCCGCCCAGGCGGGAGGCCAGGCCAAGAATGACGTCGCCGCTGGCGCGCGTGTCCTGCAGCGGCGCGATCACCGGGCGCACGACTCCCCATACGGGGAACGCCACCGCAGCCGGCGCCGGGGCATCCTGCCAGCGCTCGAGATACGTGTGATCGGGGAGCACGAGGTGCGCGTAGCGCGCGCTCTCGTCGAGAAACGGCGAGAACGACACGACCATCGGCACGCGCTCGAGCGCGCGCCGGGCCTCGTCTGCGCGCGCTGCCGAAGCGACCGGGTTCGACTGGTAGAGGAACAGCACCTGGGCCGCACGCGCTGCGTCGCCGCCGGGCTCGCCTGGCCACGCGGCGGAGGTGAGTGGCCGGCGCGACAGGTCGGCGCCGCGGTCGAAGCCGTCAAGCGGGCCGGGCAGCGCGACCGGCGCCTGGACCAGCACTCCTCCAGGGCGATTGAGGCCGCCGCGAAGCACGTTGAGCGCGTGGATCGCGAGCGCGTCCGACAGGCCCCCGCGACGCCAGCTGACCGCGTGGTCCCAGATCGCCACCGGCCGCTGGGCGGTGCCGAAGGCTTTGGCGAGCTGGATGAGTCGCGCCACCGGCACCCCGGTGATGCGCGAGACGTTGTCCGGCGCCCCGTGCCTCAAGACGAGCGATCGGAATCCCGTGTGCGTCCCTCCCTGGTCGCTCCAGTCTTCCCAGCCGGAGACCCGGCTCGAGACGAATTCGGCGTCGTAGAGTCCTTCCTTGGCGAGCAGGTAGGCGAGCCCCAGCGCGAGCGTGCCGTACGTGCCGGGCCGAACCGCGATCCATTCGTCCGCGCTGACCGCCGTGCGCGAGAGACGGACGTCAACCTGCACCCAGCGCCGCCCCGCGGCCTCGCGCGCTCTCGCGGCCAGCGGCAGCGCCGCCCACGCCTCCGACAGCGCCGCGCCGAAGGAGACGACGAGATCCGACGACAACAGATCGAACGCCGGCGGCGCCGCGATTCCCTGGCAGAGGCGCATCACGTCGGCCGAGCCGTCGCGGTAATCGTCCACGGTGATCCGATCGGTGCCGTACGCATGGCAGAACGCCGCGATCAGCTCACCGACGACGCCCGGTGCGTCTCCGACGAGCCATTCCACCGAGCCTGCCTGGTGTGCCGCCTGGGCAGCGCGCAGCGCCGCGGCAACGCGATCGAGCGCGGCATCCCACGAGATCGGCACGAATCGATCGGATCCGGGCGGCCCGACGCGTTCGACCGGTCCCTTCAGGCGCGCCGGGTGATAGGCGAGCTGGATGCCCGCGCGCCCCTTGGGGCACAGCCCCCCCTGGCTCACGGGGTGCAACGGGTTGCCGTCGATCCGGGTCAGCGCGCCGTCCACCAGCCTCGCCTTGATCCCGCAGTGGGCGGGGCACAGCACGCAGGTGGACGCCACGAAGGTTTCAGCGCCAGGTTGCCACTCGGGCCCGAACTGGGGCGATGGGAGAGGGAACTCGTGGGACAATGCCCCGAGCCCGAGCCCGACACCCGCGCCCGCCGTACCGAACAGAAAACCTCGTCGCGTCATCGACATCGGTGTTCCTCCCTCAGCGATGACAGTGCGTGCAATCGGTCTTGACGCCACGCTCGGCGTGGCACCCCGTGCACGTGTCCATGGTGATCCGCACCAGCGGGGAGGGCGGAGGAGTCGTCGTGTCCGCGATGGCGCCGTGGCACGTGTCGCACGCGATGCCGCCGATCGCGACGTGCCGGCGGTGCGAGTAGCGCACGTGGTCGGCCATGCGAAACAGCTTGCGGAACGCGGGCTGGCGCTCGCTCGCCGCCAGCTTCAGCAGCTTCTGTTCTTCGGCGGACTTGGTGAGCGGCTCCGAGTGGCAGCCCTGGCACACCGCCAGCGACGGCAGGCCGGAGTGCTCGCTCGTGGTGTAGTGCTCGTGGCACGTCGAGCACTCGAGGCCGACGTCCTTGACGTGCTTCTGGTGATTGAACTGGATCGGCTGCGCGATCCGGGTGGTCGGCCGCAGGACGAACCGGCCCGCGTTGAAGCCGGCGGTCGCCACCGCGATCGCGAGGACGCCGAGGACCAGGCGCCGTTTCGGATTGAGCCCTTCGTCTATGGACACGGCGTCGGCTCCTGTGTCACCTGCGCTGGTTCGCTTCGTTCAGCACCGCATGCTGCAGCTCGCGGACCCACAAGGTCTGGAACGTGAGCAGACGGACGCCGACCAGCTCCGACAGATTTCCAAGAAAGCACTTTCCGAGGTCGGGCGCTGCGTCGAACAGCACCTGAAGGTCTGCGCGCGGAAAGCCGATGACCACGGCCGCTTCAGCCGCGCGCGCGGACAGTGTGAAGCGGTAGGGGCGCACGAGCGCGGACCAGCCGAGCGCCTTGCCTGCTCCGGCCGATTCCACGCGCACGTCCCTGACCGCACCGGCAACCGTCATGGGGAGGCACAGCTCCATCGCCCCGTTCGCCACGACGTAAATGCACTCCGCCGGGTCGCCGAGGAGAAAGAGATAATCTCCGGCGGCCAGCGCGCGCGACCGGCCGATCGCCGTCAGCCGCCAGATGCCGTCCAGGGTGAATCCCCGGAACAGCTCGGCGTTCTTGAGCACTTCGTGCATCTGCGCGGTGAGCGTCACGTGCCCTCCGATCAGTGAACGTGAAGCTGCGAATCCGACGCGCGATACAGCCGATCCATCGACGGGAAGTGGACGAACTCCGCCACTCGCTCGTGCTCGGCCTGCACGTGCTGCTCGAGACGCGTGAGCAGCATCTCGTCAAACGAAATGGCCGGACCGACGGCGTAGGCCCCGCTCTTCGCGCCGGTGAAGAACCCGGGGACCATCGCGGCGTTTGCCGCGCGCGACGCGCCGGCCGCCCGCGCCGCGTCAAGGCCGCGACGCTCCTCGATGTCGCGGTAGCCCATGACGAGGGCCAGCATCATGCCGCCGAACAGAAGTGTGAGGACCAGGACGAGAGCCACCATTCCTTCCATCCCTCTGCCTCCTTTTGCACGTGCGCATGAGCAACCTCCGTTCCGCAAGCCCGGCCGGTGTGCCGATCCGTTGAATCAGGCCGAAAACGTGCGCGAGAGGCGAGTGGCGGGGTTTGCCTGGAGGCGGAGACGCGCGCGCAGCCTGTTAGTTCTGGCAGGTGCAGGGGGCGCGAGCCTGTCAGAACTGTCAGGACTCTCGCTTGGGCGAGGACGAAGGGACTTTCGCTCGCGGCGGCGGATTCGATGCACCGCGATAGCGTTCGAGCAGCCGGTAGAACGTGCGTTCGCTCGTGCCGAGCAGGCGAGCGGCCTGGGCGCGATTGCCCGCCGCCTTCTCCAGCACCCGGAACACGTGCCGGCGCTGCACTTCGCGCAGCGTCAGGTTTTCTTCTTCCCTTCCTTCTTCCCTTCCTTCTTCCGGCGGGGCCGCGGCCTCGGCCCTCACGCCGCGAATTGGCGGCGGGAGATCCTCACGCCCGATCTCGTCGTCGTCGCTGAGCACCACGGCCTGCTCCAGCACGTGAATCAGTTCACGGACGTTGCCGGGCCAGGAATGGCGCAGGAGGGCGTCCATGGCCTCGGGCCCCACCCGCTTGTCGAGCGAGAACCGCTGGTTGAGCTGCGCGGCGTAGTGCTCGACGAGCAGCCGGATATCCTCCGGGCGCTCGCGCAGCGGCGGGATCTCCACGACGAACGTGGCGAGGCGGTAGAACAGGTCCTCCCGGAAATGGCCGCGTGAGATCGCCGACCGGAGGTCGCGGTTGGTGGCGGCGATGATGCGAACGTCCACCGAGATTTCGTCGGTCCCCCCCAGCCGGCGGAAGCGGCCGGTTTCGAGGACGCGCAGAAGCTTGGCCTGGACGTCGGGGCTGATGTCGCCGACTTCATCGAGGAAGATCGTGCCGCCGCTGGCCACTTCGAACAGCCCGTGCTTCAGGCGGTTGGCGCCGGTGAATGCGCCGCGCTCGTGGCCGAAAATCTCGCTCTGCAGCAGTTCTTCGTGCAGCGATGCGCAGTCGACGACGACAAACGGTGCGTCGCCGCGGGGGCTCTGCGCGTGCAGCAGCGCCGCGACCACCTCCTTGCCGACGCCGGTCTCCCCCAGTACGAGGGTGGTTGCACCGGCCCTCGCAATCCGGGCGACGTTGTCCATCAGCTTCACGAACGCGGGGCTGGCCCCGACCAGTCCTGGCGCGACGTTCGGCGCCGCGTAGCCATCTTCGAGGACGCGCTGCCGCTTGACCAGCCGCTCGTGCTCGCAGGTCTTCTGGATGGCCATCTCGAGCTTCGCAATCGGGCAGGGCTTCTCGAGATAATCGTGCGCGCCGAGGCGGATCGCCTGGATGGCCGTGTCGATCGTGCCGTGCGCCGTCAGCACGACGACCGCACTCGGGGTGTTGCGCTCCTGCAGCCGCTTCAGCACCTCGATGCCGTCCATGTCCGGCAGCCGCAGGTCCAGCAGCGTGACGTCCGCGTTGGCGCGCGGCGCCTGTTCGAGCGCCTCGGCTCCGGAGGCCACCGCCACGACCTTGTAGCCCCGGCGCGTCAGCTCCGTGTCCATCACGCGACGGAAGGTCGTGTCGTCATCGACCAGCAGAATGCGGGTGTTCTTGTTGGGCATGGCTCATTCGGCTTCGCGGCTCGATCGCGGAAACACCACCTCGATGCACGACCCGCGGCCCGGGGCGCTGTCCACGAGGCGCACCTCGCCGTTGAACCGGCGCATGAAGGTGCGCGACAGGAACAGCCCCATGCCCGTGCCGCGCGGCTTCTGCGTGCGGAACGGCTCGAACAGGTGCTTCTGGATATCCATCGGGATGCCGCAGCCATTGTCTCGGATCTGCAGGCGAATGGCATCAGCATCGACGGCGAACCGCGCGGTCACGCGCCCGCCTCCCGCCTCGAAAGACTGGATCGCGTTGACGAGCAGGTTGAGCACGACGTGCTGGACGACTTCGGTGTTGGCGGTGACGACCGGGATCGGGCCGTCGCCGTCGAGCACCAGCTCGACGCCCGCTTCACGGGCGGTCGGACGCGCCAGCTCCATGACGTTGCGCACGGCCTCCAGGAGGTCGATCGGTTCGATGGCCGGAGGGATGCCGCGCGCGAAACGGAGGAAGCGGTCGGTGATCCGGCGGCAGCGCAGCACCTGGTCGCGAATCGTGGCCGCGCTCTCGCGAATCGCGTCCATCGTGACCGGCTCGCACGCGGCCAGCTCCGCCCCCTCGAGCTGATCGAGAATCGCCTCCGCGCACGTGAGCGTCGAGGCGAGCGGCGTGTTCACTTCGTGCGACAGGCCGGAGGCGAGCACGCCGAGCGACGACATCCGCTCGATCTCCGCCAGGCGCTCCTCTTCGCGCACCCGATCGGTGATGTCGCGCCACACCTCCACCACCTGGGTCACCGAGCCGTTGTCGTCGAACACCGGCGAGGCGTACACCTCGTGGACGCGCCCCTTGCCGTTCGAGCCCGACGGGAGCCCGTAGGTCGCGCGCTGCAGCTTGCCCGTGGACAGGCACCGCGCGGTCGGGCACTCCGGATCCTCGCGGCACGGCAGCGCGTGCCCCACGGCGTCGCGACAGTTGCGGCCGCGGAGCGTCTCGGGGTACGCGCACAGCCGGCTCGCGATGGAACGGTTCGCCGCCACCACCTGGAAGTTGCGGTCCAGCACCACCAGGCCGTCATCGAGGCTGTTGAGCACGCCGGCGAGCTGCTGCTCGCGCCCCTTGACGTCTTCGATGAGCGACGAGGCGGCATCCGCCATGTGGTTGAAGTCGGTCGCCAGCGAGGCGATCACATCGTTGCCCCCGGGATCGATCCGCTGGCCGAACGCGCCCGCCGCGACGGCGCGGGCCGCGCGGCTCAGCCTGCCAAGGCGGGAGAGCACGACCCGGCGGAGATGCAGTCCGACGCCCGCGAGCAGGACGAAGGTCAAGGCGATAGTGGCCGTCGTGATCTGCTGCAGCTCTTTCCGCGCCTTGGCCTGGATGGGCGCGAGGGACACATCCATGATGAGGATGCCGTTCAACTTGGCCGCGGCATTGTGACACCGGTGGCACTCGGGGCGGTTCTCAATCGGCTGGACCGAGCGGAGCACGTCGATGCCGTCATCGTGAAGGAGCACCCACCGGGCCCGCTCACCGGGGCTCTTCGAGTGGCACACGAGGCAGGTCGGGGAATCGCGCGAGAACCGCACGCCCACGTCCATGTCGCGGCTCGACAGCCGGACGACGCCGTTGTGGTCGATGACCATCGCCCGGCGCACCTCTGGATGCCGCGCGACTTCCTCCAGGATCCGCGTCATCAGGCGGCTGTCCCGGGTCAGCATCTGATGGCGGAGCGAGGTTTCGAGGATGCGGTTCTCGAGCTCAGCGGCTGCGCGCCGGGCCGCGATGGTTTGATCGTATTGATAGCGGGAGAGAAGGTACAGGCCGCCGGCCAGCGGCACCACGACCAGGATCGAGATGCCTGCCGCGAGACGCGCCGTGAGACGATCCAACTTCGGGAACCACGCGGGTGTCACGTCGCAGCTCTCCCTGGTCGATGTCGCGGTGTGGCTCAGTGTAGCACCTGTGACCGCGGAGGACGCAGGATCAACGACCACAGGGGACGCAGGGGACCCAGGGGGGATGGGGAATGGCCGGGGGAGGTGCACGCGCGCAGGCTCGCGCGTGACGACCACTCTCCGATGGCGATAGAATGGAAAGGTTATCCAGCCGCGGATAACTACGCAGGGACACGCAGCAATGAAGCAGACTGCTCCGAACGACGATGCAGCGCTCGAGGCCCAGGAAACGCGCGAATGGCTCGAGTCGCTCGATTATGTGCTCCGCCAGGGGGACCGCGATCGGGTCATCCGCCTGTTTGAAGCGCTCGGCATCCGCATCCGCCAGTCCGGCTTCCGACTGCCGTTCTCGGCAACGACCCCCTACATCAACACCATTCCGGCCGACCAGCAGGTCTCGCTCCCGGGCAGCCAGGAGATCGAGCGCCGCATCAAGAGCCTCGTGCGGTGGAACGCGCTCGCGATGGTCATCCGGCAGAACCGGATCTCGGACGGCATCGGCGGCCACATTTCCACCTACGCCTCGGCGGCGACGCTCTACGAGGTGGGGTTCAACCATTTTTTCCGCGGCCGCACGAAGGATCACGACGGCGACATCATCTTCTTCCAGGGGCACGCCTCGCCCGGCATCTACGCGCGTGCGTTCCTCGAGGGGCGGATCAACCAGAAGCCGCTCCAGAACTTCCGCCGCGAGACGGCCGAGGGGGGCGGCCTCTCGTCGTACCCGCACCCGTGGCTGATGCCGGACTTCTGGCAGTTCCCCACGGTGTCGATGGGACTCGGGCCGATCATGGCGATCTACCAGGCGCGCTTCATGCGCTACCTGGAGGATCGCGGCCTGAAGCGGCCGGCCGACAACAAGGTGTGGGCGTTCCTCGGCGACGGCGAGACGGACGAGCCGGAAACGCTCGGCGCCATCACGCTCGCGTCGCGCGAGAAGCTCGACAACCTGATCTTCGTCGTCAACTGCAACCTGCAGCGGCTGGACGGGCCCGTGCGCGGCAACGGCCAGATCATCCAGGAGCTCGAGGCCGCGTTCCGCGGCGCGGGCTGGAACGTCATCAAGGTGATCTGGGGCAGCGACTGGGACCCGCTGTTCGCGAAGGACAAGGAAGGCGTCCTCGCCAGGCGGATGGGGGAGATCGTGGACGGCGAGTACCAGAAGTACGCGGTCGAGTCCGGCGCCTACACCCGCGAACATTTCTTCGGAAAGGACCCGCGGCTCGCCGAGCTGGTCAAAGGCATGTCCGATGATCAAATCAAGCGGCTGCGCCTCGGCGGCCACGATCCGCTCAAGGTCTACAACGCGTATCGCGCGGCCGTCACCCACAAGGGGCAGCCGACGGTGATCCTCGCGCGCACCATCAAGGGCTACGGCCTGGGCGAGGCGGGCGAGGGCAAGAACATCACCCACCAGCAGAAGAAGATGAACGACGAGGACCTGCGGTCGTTCCGCAGCCGCTTCGGCATTCCGATTTCAGACGAGCAGATCGCCGAAGCGCCGTTCTACCGGCCGCCGGATGACAGCCCCGAGCTGAAGTACATGCGGGAGCGCCGGAAGGCGCTCGGCGGCGCGGTACCGTGCCGGCAGACGCACTTCGTCCCGGTGACGACGCCGCTCGAGCCGCTCTTCGAGGAGTTCTACAAGGGCACCGAGGGGCGCAAGGCGTCCACCACGATGGTGTTCGTGCGGATGTTGTCGAAGCTCCTTCGTGACAAGGAGATCGGGGACCTGATCGTTCCGATCGTTCCTGACGAGGCGCGCACCTTCGGCATGGAGTCGCTCTTCCGCGCGGTCGGCATTTACTCGCACGCCGGCCAGACCTACGAGCCGGTCGACATGGACACGCTGCTCTACTACAAGGAAGCGAAAGACGGGCAGATCCTCGAGGAAGGCATCACGGAGGCCGGGTCGATGTCGTCGTTCATCGCGGCGGGCACCGCCTATGCGACCTACGGCATCAACACGATCCCCTTCTTCATCTACTACTCGATGTTCGGCTTCCAGCGGATTGGCGATCTGATCTGGGCGGCCGGCGACGCGCGCACGAAGGGCTTCCTGCTCGGCGGCACCGCCGGCCGCACGACGCTGGCGGGCGAAGGACTGCAGCACCAGGACGGTCACAGCCACGTGCTGTCGTCGCCGGTGCCCAACTGCCTCTCGTACGACCCGGCCTACGCCTACGAGATCGCCGTGATTATCGGCGACGGGATCCGGAGGATGTACAAGGAGGGCGAGAACGTCTTCTACTACATCACCGTCATGAACGAGCAGTACGAGATGCCGCGGATGCCGGACGGCGTGCGCGAGGGCATCCTGAAGGGGATGTACAAGTTCCGCGCGGCCGAGAACGGCGGCGCGACGCTGCGCGCGCAACTGCTCGGCAGCGGCGCCATCCTCAACGAGGTGATCGCGGCGCAGAAACTGCTCGAGAAGTACGATGTCGCCGCCGACGTGTGGAGCGTGACCAGCTACAACGAGCTGTCGCGCGAGGCGCACGACGTGGAGCGCTGGAACATGCTCCATCCGGCCGAGAAGCCGCGCCGGCCGTACGTGTCCGAGTGCCTGTCGGACACGCCCGGCGTGGTCGTGGCGGCGTCCGACTACATGAAGATCCTGCCCGACGCTCTCGCCCGCTGGATCGGCAGGCCGATGGTGACGCTCGGGACCGACGGGTTCGGACGGAGCGAGGACCGCGCGGGGCTGCGGAACTTCTTCGAAGTGGATGCGCGCTACGTCGCGGTCGCGGCCTTGTCGGCGCTCGCCCGGGGGGGCGAGGCGGACGCGAAGGTCGTCGCGAAGGCGATCAAGGATCTCGGCATCGATCCCGGCAAGAAGAACCCGCGGATCTCATAGGTGTGACGAGTGGCGACGGATTTCAACGTTCCTGAACTTGGCGAAAACATCACGGCGGGCGACGTCGTCCGCCTCCTCGTGAAGGCCGGCGACGCCATCGCGAAAGACCAGCCGGTGCTGGAGCTGGAGACGGACAAGGCCACCATTGAGGTCCCGTCCACCGTGGCGGGAACGATCACCGGGATCGCCGTCAAGCAGGGGGACAAGGTGAAGGTCGGGCAGTTGATCCTGCGCGTCGAGGAAGGCGCGCCGAAGCCCCCCGCAAAGGAAGCGGCGCCGAAGGCAGACGCGGCGCCGGCGCCGGCGGCCCAGCCCGTTTCCACAGCAGAAGGCGCCGAAGGCGCAGAAGCAGCGCCCCGGGCCACCACGCCGCAGCCGCAACAGTCCGAGGGGGCGCGGGAGCCGTCGCGCAAGGTCGTGGACATCTCGCGCGGCGCGCGCCAGCCCGCGGCGGCGGCAGCCGCCGTGGACGTTCCCGCGGACATCGCGCCGGTGCCGGCCGCGCCGTCGGTGCGGCGGATGGCGCGCGAGCTGGGTGTGGACATCCGGCGCGTCCAGGGATCCGGCCCCGCCGGGCGGATCAGCGAACAGGACGTCAAGGCGTTCGTGCGCGCTCGCCCGGCAGCCGGCGGCGCCGAACCGGCGCCGCTGCCCGATTTGGCGAAGTGGGGTGAGGTCGAGCGCAAGCCGATGAGCAATATTCGTCGCAAGACGGCGGAGCACCTCACCGCGGCCTGGGCCGCACCGCACGTCACGCAGCACGACCAGGCGGACATCACGGCGTTGGAGGACTTGCGGAAGCAGTACGCGCCGCGCGCCGAGGCCGCCGGCGGCAAGCTGACCATCACGGCCATCGCCGTCAAGGTGATCGCCGAAGCCATGAAGCGGTTTCCGCAGTTCAACGCGTCGATTGACCTGCCCAACGACCAGATCGTGTACCGCAGGTACATCAACGTGGGCGTGGCGGTCGACACCGAGCGAGGGTTGCTGGTGCCGGTCGTGCGCGACGCGGACCGGAAGACGATCGTGGAGCTGTCCGTGGAGGTCGCCGCCGCCGCGAAGAAGGCGCGCGACCGCAAGCTCGCGCCCGACGACATGGCGGGCGGCGGGATGAGCATCACGAACCTCGGGGGCATCGGCGGCACGTCGTTCACGCCCATCATCAACGCGCCGGAAGTGGCGATCCTCGGCCTGTCGCGCGCCGAGATGCGGCCCGTGTGGCGCCCGGCGGGCGCCGGCGGGACCGGCGGCTCGTTCGAGCCGCGGCTGATGCTGCCGCTGTCGCTGTCCTACGACCATCGCGTCATCGACGGCGCAGACGCCGCGCGGTTCCTGCGCTGGGTCTGCGAGGCGCTCGAGCAGCCGCTGCTGCTCGTGCTCTGACGCTTGCCGGGATTCAGGGTTGAGGGTTTGGTCCTGAGCCCTGAATCCTGAACCCTGAAGCCTGTGGATGCTCTCATGCCTTCTGATATCTCAGTCCAAGCCGTTGTCATCGGCGCTGGCCCCGGCGGGTACGCCGCGGCGTTCTACGCGGCGGACCTCGGGATGAGCGTCGCGCTCGTGGATCCGGATACGAACCCCGGCGGCGTCTGTCTCTATCGGGGATGCATCCCCTCGAAGGCGCTGCTGCACGCGGCGAAAGTCATCAGCGAGTCGCACGACGCCGGCGCGTTCGGCGTCACGTTCCCGGCACCGAAAATCGATCTCGACAAGCTCCGCTCCTGGAAAGACGCGGTCGTGGGCAAGCTCACCGGCGGGCTCGGCCAGATGACGAAGATGCGGAAGATCACGTACGTGCGGGGGTGGGCCGCATTTGCCGATGCGCGATCGCTCGACGTGAAGCTGGCCGCAGGGGGCGCGCAGAAGCTCGTGTTCGAGCACGCGATCATCGCCACAGGATCGCTTCCGTCGAAGATCCCGGGCCTTTCGACCGACAGCCCGCGGGTCATGGACTCCACCACGGCGCTGGAGCTGGCCGACGTCCCCGGGAAGCTGCTCGTGATCGGCGGCGGCTACATCGGCCTCGAGCTGGGCACGGTCTACGCCGCGCTCGGTTCCGACGTATCGGTCGTTGAAATGACCGACGGCCTGCTGCCGGGCGCGGACCGCGACCTCGTGGGCGTGCTGGCGCGCCGGGCGGAGAAGACGTTCAAGGCGGTGATGCTCAACACGAAGGTCACATCGCTCACCGACGACAAGAAGGGGATCAGGGTCACCCTGGAAGGCGAAGGCGTGACCGGCACGCCGCAGGTGTTCGACAAGGTGCTGATCTCGGTCGGCCGCCGGCCGAACGCGAAGATCGAGGGGCTCGATCGCACGCGCGTGAAGGTCACCGATCGCGGGTTCATCGAGACGGATGGCGCGCGGCGGACCGCGGAGCCGTCGATCTTCGCCATCGGCGACGTCGCGGGGGAGCCGATGCTCGCCCACAAGGCCTCGCACGAGGCGCGCACGGCCGTTGACGCGATTGCGGGGAAGAATGCGGCCTTCGAGCCGAACGCGATTCCCGCGGTCGTCTTCACCGACCCGGAGATCGCGTGGTGTGGCCTGACGGAGACCGAGGCACAGAAGCGCGGCATCAAGGTGGACGTGGCCCGCTTCCCGTGGGCCGCCATCGGCCGCGCCATCACGCTCGACCGCCCCGACGGCTCGACGAAGCTCGTGGTCGATCCCGACACGCGCCGCGTGCTCGGCGTCGGGATCGTCGGCGCCGGCGCGGGCGAGCTGATCTCCGAAGGGGTGCTCGCGATCGAGATGGGCGCGCTCGTCGATGATGTCGCGATGACGATTCACCCGCACCCCACGCTGTCCGAGACCGTGATGGAGGCCGCCGAGGTATTCTTCGGCCACAGCACCCATGTCTACCGGCCGAAGCGCAAGCCCTGACCCGTACGCGGCCCTCCTCACGCGGGCGCACGAACTCGCGTCCGCCTACATCTCCTCGTTGGCCGGACGGCCCGTTCGCGCGCGCGAGAGCGCCGACGCGCTCATCGCCCGCCTTGGCGGCCCGCTGCCTGAACGCTCGCAGGATCCGGCGGGCGTGATCGAGGCCCTGGCGCGCGACGCTGAGCCGGGGCTCGTCGCCACCGCCGGGCCGCGCTACTTCGGGTTCGTCATCGGTGGCAGCTATCCCGTGGCGGTGGCAGCCGACTGGCTGACGTCGGCGTGGGATCAGAACTCCGGCCTGCATATCGCCTCGCCTGCCGCGTCAGCCATCGAGGAAGTCGCACGGCAGTGGCTGATCGATCTCCTCGGCGTGCCGGCGCACGCGAGCATCGGGTTCGTGACGGGCGGGCACATGGCGAACACCACCGCGCTCGCCGCCGCGCGGCACGACGTGCTCGGCCGCGCAGGGTGGGACGTGGAGGCGGACGGGCTGCAGGGAGCGCCGCGCGTGACGGTCGTTGCGGGAGCGGAGGCGCACTCCTCGATTCCCGCTGCCTGCAGGTTGCTCGGGCTGGGCGCGTCCACCCTCGTGCGAGTGGATTCAGACGACCAGGGACGCATGCGAGCCGGCGCGCTGGTGGAGGCGCTGGCGCGCGTCGATGGCCCCGTAATCGTCTGCGCGCAGGCGGGCAACGTCAACACCGGCGCGTTCGACCCGCTCGAGCCGATCGCGCAGGCGACGCACGAGCGCGGCGGATGGCTCCACGTGGACGGCGCGTTCGGCCTGTGGGCGGCGGCCGTGCCGGCGCTGCGCCACCAGGTGTCCGGGCTCGAGCGCGCAGATTCCTGGGCCACCGACGCGCACAAGTGGCTGAACGTCCCCTACGACTGCGGCATCGTCATGACCGCGCACCCGAAGGCGCACGGCGCCGCGATGAGCCACACGGCCGCGTATCTGGTTTCTGCGGAAGGGCAGCAGCGGGATCCGCTGGACTGGGTGCCCGAGCTGTCGCGCAGGGGACGCGGGATTACCGTCTATGCGACGCTCAGGGCGCTGGGGCGGCGCGGCGTGCAGGAGCTTGTGACCCGGTGCTGCGCGCACGCCCGTTTCGCGGCGGACCGGCTGCGCCCCGAGCCGGGCGCCACCGTTCTGAATGATGTGGTGCTGAACCAGGTGCTGCTGCGCGTGGCCGATCGCGCGGGCGCGAACGTGACGCCCGCCGTGATTGCCGCCGTGCAGCAGGATGGCGTGTGCTGGCTCGGCGGCACGCAGTGGGCAGGCGAGCCGGCCATGCGCATCTCGGTATCGGGGTGGGCGACGACCGCCCGGGACATGGAACGGTCGGTGGACTCAATCCTTGCCGCGATTCGCCGCGTTCGCGAGGCCTAGCTTCCGGCAGAGCGCGCCGAGCTCCGCCTGCTCGTCGCGCGTCAGCGCGGCGAACGCGTCCACGATCCGCTGGACGTGGCCGGGGAAGATCCTGCGGATCAGGGCCCGTCCGTCCGGCGTCAGCTCGGCAAAGTACTGCCGCCGATCTTCCGTGCTGCGCACGCGCCTCACCAGGCCGCGCTTCTCCAGGTTATTCAAGACCATCGTCATGTTGGCGCCGCTGGTGAATTGCTTCGCCGCGACGGCGCGCTGGCACATCGGCCCGAGGTGATAGAGGACCTCGAGGACGCCGAACTGCGCCTCGGTGAGACCGCGATCGGCGATATCCCTGACCAGCCGCGCGTCAATTGCCCCGGCGGCACGCCGCAGCTTGATGTAGGCGTTCAGCGCGCTCACTTCCGGCGGCGTCCCTTTGTGATGTGTTCCCATGGAAATGTGATGCGGTGATTAGTTTGACATCTAATTATTAAATATGAAATTATTATAGCTCATTTTCTTCGAGGAGGTGCGCAGATGTTTCAGAAGCTCATCGCGACGCGCGAAGACCTGGTCGCGCTGGTGCTCCGGCTCACGCTCGGGATCGTGATATTCCCGCACGGGGCCCAGAAGGTGCTCGGCTGGTTCGGGGGATATGGGTTTGCCGGGACCATGGGTTATTTCCAGAGCCAGGGCATTCCATACGTCTTCGGCGTGCTCGCCATTGCCGCCGAGTTCCTCGGCAGCCTCGGGTTGATTGCCGGCCTGCTGACGCGCGTCGCCGCATTTGGGATTGCGAGCGTCATGGTTGTCGCGGTGGCGCTCTATCACGGCTCCGCCGGGTTCTTTATGAACTGGAACGGCACCGCGAAAGGCGAGGGGTTCGAGTACCACCTGCTCGCCATCGGCATTGCGCTGGCGCTGATGATCCGCGGCGGCGGGACGGCGTCGGCGGACGGGGCGCTCGCGGCGCACGTGCCTGAACCCTGAACCCTAGCTCCCCAGTTGCCGCCGCGCCCTCGCAAACACCTCGCGCAGCATGCGCTGCGTCAACCGTCCCGTATTCGTGTTCTGCCGGCTCGGGTGGAACGAGCCGATCACCGCGAGCTGCTGCGGCACCCGCACGAGTGCGCCGTGGGCGAACGCGGGGCGCGGGCGGAGGATGATGCCACGCCGGCGCGCGAGGAGGCGGAAGGTCGCATCCCACGCAATCCTGCCCAGCGCGACGATCACTTCGACGTTGGGCAGCGCGTCGAACTCCGCGTCCAGGTGGCGCTCGCAGCGGCCGATCTCCCGCGGCGTGGGCCTGTTGTCCGGCGGCGCGCAGCGCACGGTGGCGGCGATGAAGGCGTCCTGCAGCCGCAGCCCGTCGTCTTTGTGACGCGTGGTCGGTTGGTTGGCGAAGCCGTGGGCGTGCATCGCCTCCATCAGGAAGTCGCCGGAGCCCCCCGGCGCATCACCGGTGAACATGCGCCCCGTGCGGTTTGCGCCGTGCGCGGCGGGCGCCAGGCCGATGATGAGCAGCCGCGCCCCCGGGTCGCCGAACCCGGGGACGGGGCGCGCCCAGTAGTCGTCGTTCCTGTGCGCAGCGTTCTTGACGCGCCCGATGGTGATGCAGTACTCGCGCAGGCGCGCGCAGTCGTTGCAGGCGACGATCGCGGCATGGGCCCGCGCGAGCGCCGACTGCGGCGATGTCAACCCGACGGGCCGGCGACGGTCAGGAACGCTGCTCGTACGATTGCGCCTGTTCGTGCGCGTGATACGAGCTGCGGACGAGCGGACCGGATTCGACATGACCGAAGCCGAGATCGAGCGCGATCCGTTTCAGATCGGCGAACTCGCTGGGATGGTAGTAGCGCGCCATCGGGAGGTGCGCCAGCGAGGGGCGCAGATACTGCCCGATCGTCAGGATGCCGCAGCCGATGTGCGCCAGGTCGGCAATCGTGGCCACCACCTCGTCGAACTCCTCGCCGAGCCCCACCATGACGCCCGACTTGGTCGGCACCCCGGGCGCAAACCGCCGCGCGCGATCGAGCAGTTGCAGCGCGCGATCGTACCGCCCGCCCGGCCGCGCCGTCCGGTACAGGCGCGGGACCGTTTCGATGTTGTGGTTGAGCACGTCAGGGCGCGCGTCGAGAACCGTCTGGAGCGATGTGTCGTTCCCCTGGAAATCAGGGATCAGCACTTCGACGCGGCACTCGGGCCGCCGCGCGCGGATCTCGCGGATGACCCCGGCGAAGATCGACGCGCCGAAATCCGGCAGGTCATCGCGATCCACCGACGTGATGACGACGTACTCGAGCGCCATGGAGGCGACCGCCTCCGCGACCTTCACCGGCTCGCGGGGGTCCGCCGGGCCCGGCTTGCCGTGCACCACGTTGCAGTACCCGCACGAGCGCGTGCAGACGTCTCCGAGGATCATGAACGTGGCGGTGCCGTGGTGCCAGCACTCGCCGATGTTCGGGCAGTTCGCCTCTTCGCAGACCGTATGCAGCCCGAGGTCGCGCATGAGTCCCTTGAGCCGCATGTAGTTCTGCGAGCCGGGGGCGCGCACCTTCAGCCATTCGGGCTTGGGCTGCCGCGCCGCTTCCTCGAGACGGCGGCGCGCGTGCCGCCCGCGGATGAAGGTCACCGGAGCGCTGTCGGACATCCGTGGAAATTATACAATGCGCCGATGAAGTCCCTTTCCATCACCTGGCTCGGGCATTCGACGTTCATCCTCACCTCCCCCGGGGGCAAACGCATCGTCACCGACCCGTGGCTCGACGGAAACCCCGCGTGCCCCGCGTCGATGAAGAAGATCGACAAGGCCGACCTCATTCTCCTGTCACACGGGCATTTCGACCACGTGGGTGACGTGGTGCCTGTCGCGCGCGCGACCGGTGCGACCGTTGTGGGCATCTTCGAGCTGTGCGCGTGGCTCGAGGCGAAGGGCGTGAAGCACACGAGCCCGATGAATATCGGCGGCACGCAGCGCATCGGCGACATCGCCATCTCGATGACCACCGCGCTGCACAGCAGCGGCGCCGTCGAAGACGGCAAGCCCATCTACCTTGGCGAGCCGGCGGGCTTCGTGATCACGTTCGAGGACGGCCTGCGCGCGTACTTCGCGGGGGACACGGCGCTCTTCGGCGACATGAAATTCGTGAAGGACCTCTACGCGCCGGCGATCGCGTTCCTCCCGATTGGCGACCATTTCACCATGGGCCCGGATGCGGCCGCGCGCGCCTGCGAATTGCTCGGCGTCAAGCAGGTGGTGCCCATGCATTGGGGCACCTTCCCGCTGCTCACCGGCACACCGGCCCGGCTCCGCGAGCTGGTGGGGCCCATGGGGATCGAGGTGCTGGACCTCAAGCCGGGAGACACGGCCGCGTAAACTGGAAGGAGGAGTCCAGTGTTCGAAGCCTTGGTCAGAATGGGTGTCGTCGTGGTCTTCGCGGGTGCGAGCGCAGCGCACGCCGGTGCGCAGGTCATTGCGAGCGAACAGGCTTTGGCAGATCGAACTCCAGCGTCTTCCACACCAGCGTGTTGTGCACCTTCAGCCGGTGCCGTCCGGGCTCGAGCTCCCAGGTCATCGTGTGCCCAAAGAGGAGGTCGGCGAGCTTCGTGCCGTCCACGGAGACGACGAGGTGCCGCTCGCCGAAGTCTTCCTTCGATGTGCGGCTCACGGTGATGCGTGCGGGCGCGCGGGTCATGTTCAGAGGCTGCCACCTGCGGTCGGCGCTCGTGCGCTATCGCGGCAGCGTGCCGAACAGGCGCCGCACGAACCTGTGACCGCGATGGATCCAGTGCTCCGTCCCGGCAAACATCAGGATGCACTCGCCGGCGACAACGTTGATGCCGGCGTCCTCGCAGGCGTCAATCGCCGGCTGCGATTCGGCCCCCTGCTGCAGCCAGACCCGGCGAATGCCAGCCGCGGCCGCCTCGCGCACGACCTGCAGCGACTGCTCCCGCGGTGCGATGATCACCGCGCCGTCCACCGGCCCGGGCAGGTTGAGCAGGCTGCGGTAGCAGCGTTCCCCCTCGACGGTCTCGGCGCCGGGATTCACCGGTACCAGGGTGTACCCCTTCGTTCGCAGTTCGCGATACGCGAAGTTCGCGAACTTCTTTCCGCTGCGCGAGACGCCAACGACGGCGAGGGTGCGCTGGGAGACGAAGTCGCGGATGGCAGCGGCGGAGGCGTGGCGCAGACGGGGGTGCATAGAACGACCTCGTGGTCCCCCCGCACGCCATGATACTGCGGGCGCGGGTTCTGGGTCCGGAGGTGCGCCAGCAGCGCGGCAGTGGCGCGCGCAATTCATCGGCGAGCTTCCAGGTGTCCAGGTCGGTGTAGTGGTGTACCATACCGCCTGCTGAGCACGGCGCATGCCGGGCACCCGGAACCGTGAACCGAACCCAGAACGCAGAACCTAGCGCCCTGAACCCAGCACCGCGTGGCAGATTCCGCGATTTGCGGGAGCTCGCCGAACTCGGGCGCATCCGCGACCGCAACACCGCGACCTATCGTGTGCTTCACTGGCCGATCTGGATCTGGGTGTTCTTCATCACGCCAGGTCCGCTGACCTTCGATCTGTTCGAGCGAGGGTTCGACCGGCGGATGGCGCTCTGGCTGGGCGCGGTGCTGCTCTTCACCGGTATCGCGGCGCTGCGCGGACGGCTCCCGGGCGTCGAGCGCGCGCCGTACATCATTCGCTTCACCGAGGACAAGCCGAACCCGCCGTACCGGCGCATCTGCTACACGTTCGCGTGGAGCGCCGTGATCACGTTCGCCGTGCTGAACGTCTCGGGCCTCGTGTGGGCGATCGCGACGGGGCAGTGGCGGCTGCGCCAGATGTACGACGTCGGGTACTTTCCAATCGCCGGGACGATCTGGCTCCTGGGGGCCGCTGGATGGCTGCCGCGCGTCAAGCCGTCCACGAAGAACGAAGGGCACGAGCGGCGGTTCTTCTACGGCAGCGTCTGGGCGGCGTGCCTCGCGCAGCCGGTCCTCTGGCAGATGTGGGTCTTCCTGCCGCGCCGCCGCGCGGCCGACGTGCTCAACCTCGCGGTGTTCCTGGGCATCTGCGCGTGGGTGGCGTGGCTCTCGTCGCGCGGCATGCTCCCGCGCACCCGGAAGGTGAGACCCGGCGAGCTGGCGGTCTCCGATTAGGCACGAGGCACAAGGCACGGGGCCGCAGCAGGGCTGTTTCGGTGGGATTCGTCGAAGCACTTGGCGGCCTTGTCATAACCTCTTGCAAACTGCGGCAGCTGACGGCATAGTTGGCCCGCTGCCGGGAGCAGGACGGCGTCCTTCAGGAACGCTGTCGAGAGCACCGGCTCAGGTCGTCCGATTCGGTTGGTAGCGTCGCCCCGGAAGCCCGATCGAAGTTGCCGCGACGACGTCGGGAACGCCGAAAGCCGGCTGCGACATCCCGCTGCGTGATACATGCACTCGGTTTGAGCAGCGCGGACGTCGAGGAGGAGTTGCCTTGGATCTCACGACGGACGCCTCATCGGCTCCGCGGGCAGGGTCCGGTCACGCCTCATTAGATCTGTTCGCCCCCCCACAAGGCGCAGGAGAGTTCGACCAGCGCTATTTTATTCGGCAGCTCGCGGAGGACGCTGGCGAAGTGATCTTCGTCAGCGATGTGGGCTGCGACGGTGCTTCCACATCTTGGTACGTGAACCGAGCCTACGAGAAGATCTGGGGCCGGACGCGTAAGTCCTTCTATGAGCATCCCGACTCCTGGCTGGATGCGGTGATCCCGGAGGAGCACGAACGAGTTGCCGCGGCGTGGCAGCGATCCACGGTGGAACCGCTCGACGAGCAGTTCCACATCAGAACGCCCGCCGGGATGACGCATGTCGTCCACATGCGCGTGTTCTCGATCAAGGGGCGCGCGGGTGAAATCTACCGGACCGTCGCCATGGCAGAGGGGGACTGGAATCCAGATCCGGTCGACATGAAATGGGCGGCAAACGAGCGGCGTTGGAGCCAGATGGTGGATGCGGCTCAAGAAGGGATCTGCGTCATCGACGAACAGTGGCGCTACGCCTTCGTCAATGCCGCAATGGCGAAGCTCGTCGGGTGCACGTCGCGTGAAATCATCGGGCGGCACATGCTCAGCTTCGTCGCGGAGTTCGTTGACAAGGAAGATCAGGCCGTTGTCCTGGAGCAGATGTATCGACGAGAGCACGGACTCGTCGTCGAGTACGATCTGAGGCTCCGAAGCCGGGACGGCAGCCTGGTGTGGACGATCGTGAACTCAACGCCGCTGGTTGAGCCGGGAGGCCGATTCAGCGGTGCGCTATCCACCATCACAAACGTGACCAGGCGCATGCTGGCTGAGCAGGCGTTGGAGCTCGC